>NZ_JAYUPA010000416.1:0-4914 GCF_043760365.1 Armatimonas sp. | reverse complement strand
CCCAGATGACGGTGAGCGCTGGCTGGAGAGTCGCCAGAAGAGCGATCTCTGGAGCGCCAACGCCCCCCCGGAGACGTTTGCGGACTTCGTGCGAATCAAGGCCCCCTGGTCCACGCTCACCGAGACTTGCCAGAGTTTAAGGGGCACGCTGGAGGGCCGCGTTGCCAGCCTCAGCCTCGAAATCGCACATCCTACCCCCCACGGTGCGGCTATAGAGCTCGCCTTCACCATCCACGGCGACGAGCGCCGCTACCGGGAGCTACGGGCGACGATTTCGGGCGCATAGGCAGGTGATCAATCACGCATTAGTGCACGGCGAAGAACTGACCCTTTTCATCCCCAAGATAAACGGTGCCATCGCCTGCCACGGTGGGGGTGCAGTAGCTGAACGCTGATAGTGCAAACTCCCACTTCAGGGTGCCGTTGGCGCTATCAATCGCGTGCAGCGTTCCACCGCCCCAGGTTGAGGTGAGATAGAGTGTCCCGTCGCCTCCGATCACCGATGACCCAAGGAACACTGCGGAGTTACTGGGGTGGCGCTGGTACTCCCACTTCTTCGCCCCGGTCGTACCGTCCAGCGCGAAGACCTTGGCCACAAAGATGCCCGTCGTCGCGAAGTAGACCGTGCCATCAAGCCCAATCACAGGGGAGCCGCTCAGCTCATCACCCGCGTCAAACTCCCATTTCTTGGCCCCGGTCGCGGCGTTGAGTGCGTAGAACTTGTGGTCGAAGGAGCCAAAGTAGACTGTGCCGTTCTCGACCGCCACGGAGCTCAGGATGAACTCCGTGCCAGGCGTGCGAAACTCCCACTTCTTGGCTCCGGTGGCAGTATCCAGCGCATAGACCCGACCGCTGTCGGTGGCGAAGTAGAGGGTTCCCAGTCCATCGAGTGCTGGGCAACCTGAGCCGCCGCCCGCGCTGAAGAATTCCCATTTCTTTGCCCCGGTCTCGCCGTCCAGCGCCGTCAGCCGATTCCCGAAGCTAAAGTAGACGGTCTTATCCGAGCCAATCGTTGGGGAGCCGTCGAGGCGGATTCCCGCGCCAAAGGTCCAGCGCGTGGAGCCATTCGCAATATCGAGGGCCTGTAATCCCGTCGTGCTGGGAACGTAGATCAGCCCATTGGAGCCAATCGCGGGGGTGCCCCGGAACGCCTGACCCAGCGGTGCCGACCAGATCGTGGAGCCACTGGGATGGAGCTTCTGGAAACTATTACCGGTTGGCGCGATATAGAGTGCATTATCAAGGCCCACCACCGCAGTGGATTTAATCGCTCCACCGCCGAGTGCACGCTGCCAAGACTGCACCCCCGTGGCACCCGAGCCCGAGCTCCGTCCCCGGTTTTGTACATCCCCGCGATCCTTGGGTGCCGCCGAAGTTGCTAGGGCAGAGGCACCGATCACTACCACATCAGCCTCACCCGTAACGCCAGCTCCTGCCTCAGCCAAGCGCACTCTCACCGTCCCCGCAGTAGTGGCATTGAACTGACCTCCTGGGGTCACGCTACCGAGGCTAGCTCCCGAAACCACGGACCAGGTGAGTGCCGCTGGAGGCAACAACACCAGTTTACCCTCGGGATCACGTGCCTCGCCGGAGAGATTAAGTGTCCCTCCTTGGGGCACCTGGAGGGGGGTGCCGAGAATGGTAATCGTACGCAGTGTGCTGGCAAGGGTGATGTCCACTTCAGCCGTCTTGAAAGCGGCAACAATCACGTTGGTCAGTGCCGAGGCGACCGTGGAGCCAAGGCCGTCTTTCTCCACCCGCGCCACCCCCGCCAGAACATAGGTTCCCGTAGCGAGCACCTGATTGAACTCGATGGTCTGCGTCGCAGGCAGTGTGTCGGGGCGGTTGGCGAGAAGCGTCACGCGGTGTTCGGGGTCTCCTTCGCGGTAGAGCTCGAACACAAGGCTCTTGGCGTAGGTCGGGATGTAGCGTGAGGTTGCTCGCCCGAGCGCAGGCCACTCCACCAGAATCCGCACTCGCCCGGTCCCCCCACTCTCTTCCGTCTTCCCACCCCCACAGCCTGCCACAAACAGAAATAGTCCGGCAACGAGAAAATTCTCTCGCGTAATGGTGTTACTTCGCATGGATTTTTACCCCCAATCCAAAGGTTACCGGTAGTGCCCCAAGGCTTGGCATAGCCGGAATAGTCGTCAAATCGACCGAGCCACGTCTTGGAATGAATCCCTTAGCCGTGCACAGAAGCTGCGCATCCGTAATTGCGGGAACCGTCAGTTGGGTTGCCCCCGGCTCTCGCGTCACCAGCACAGAAAACTGGCTTGCCACATAGGAAACAACATTCGTTTCGGGTACCACAATGGGATTTATGGTGGCACGATTGCGCTTCATAAAATCCACCATCAACTTGAGAAAAGCCTTTTCTGCTGCCTCACAGTCCCCCCCAGACCCTCCTCCAATGGCATTCAACGTGCCACGCTCCACCTCGGGATCAATGGTGATACGGTCAAAATCAAAATCCTGGGGAAATTTGGCGCTACGAAACCAAGTCTGCAAGGCCCTGATCTGATCGTGCTCATGAATACCGCTTGGCGGAATAGTAACGCCACGTCCAGCAGGGAGATTTCCATCTACCCGATAGGATTCATCCAGCCTCCTGAGGCTCTCTGCCGCAAGGCGGGCTTGTTCCTTGAGGAGATCGTCCTCACACTTTTGTGCCGCAGTATAAAACGAATAGGCACTGTTGGCGGCGAGTGCGCCATAGACGACGCCTCCGACAAAAGTCACCGAGGTACCCACGGCGGCAACCCCCATCGTTATGGTCTCGAAAGCCGCCTTTCCCAGTTCCAGGGTGCAACGAGCGTTTATTCCGTTTGTGCCGCCAATACCAAACTCCAGCGCCTTTCCCGCCCAGTTGAAGGCGAGGTCTTGGAATGCAGCCTTCGAGGCCCCTTGGAGAAAGGGGGTCTGGATATGGGGGTTCGTGCGAAAATCGCTTGCCAGTCGGCGAATGCCGTTTGAGAATTTCTCGGTCGCAGTGAAGAAATTGGGCAACAAGGTATCCGCCGGCAGCGTGAGATAGAGATCGGCAAAGGTTCCCAGGTAGGATGTCAGATGGTTATAGTCCAGCGGGGATCGGGTGGGATGTGGTGGCCCCGTTGGCATCGGGAGCTGCGAGACAATCCCCGGAATCCGTGCGATTTGTGCCTCGATGGTCTCCGGGTTTATCGTGCTATCGAGCGCGAGCAGAAGGGAGGGATTCGCGAGTTTGTTCGAGGTTTTCAGGAGTGTGCCAACCCACGTATTGAAGGTATCGGCGAGGATGCTATAACCGACTACCCGTTCATAAGGATCCGTTGTTGCCCTAACGAGGTTGATAAGCGGCTGGATTCCCGCAACCGACAAGGTTTTCTGGATCCCACAGAGCGCCTTCATCATGTGGTAGTGCCGGTCTAGCATCGCCATCATGTACTGAGGATTACTCAGGCTACTATCACCGACTAGGCTATTTGCGGTGGTGACGCTATCGCCAACATGGCCCATGTCATCTAGCTTGAGCCCCATTTGGGCCGTTCGCTGGTAGGTGTCTTTCAGCGCATCCATCACGAGGCTAACCCCTCGCATTGCATCAATCGCATCCACGGGGCCTCGACCATGGCCCGGGCTATTGAGGAACGACCTCGCGGCATCACAGGCGGGCGACGAGCCTTGCCAGCCTAGCCCTACCTGCTCCACCGCCGCATTGAACTGTTCTATCTGGTTTCTCAGATCCCCCGTGAGTTTAGTTCGGGCAAGCGCACCGGCACCTCCCCCACCGCCGCTATCCCCGCCGCCCCCACCACAGCCGGGCAGGGCGAGTGCAATGCCGCTTGTCGCGCAGAGCTGCAAGACCTGCCGTCGTGTAAATACTTCCAGCTCAGGGCGTACACCAACCTTGGTTTGTCGTATCATCGTCAAAGTACCTCAGGGAGAAATCTCTCTTTGTCAGATTCAATACCACCACGATGAAAAACCTGACAAATTATTTTTCTGTCAAATATTTGTCAGGCTTCTTGAACGGGTGGTATTGAACATGGTGAGTATCGTCTGCTCCACAAGGAAATTCGCTATGAACACACCATCCCCGTTGGGTCGTCGCCGCTTTCTGACACAGGCTCTTCTGACTGCGCCTGCCCTCGCACTCATTGGTTGCGGGAGTGGGGGGGGTGAGGTCTCGCCGACGGTCTCTCGCCTCTGGGCCGAGGTGACCCTGGACGCTATTTCAAGCACCTCGCTGGGGCCACCGATGAACGCCCGGGCGATTGCTTTGGTCTTTACGGCGGCCTTCGATGCCTGGGCCTGCTACGACCGTGTGGCGGTTGGAACTCGGCTGGGGGGGACGCTACGACGGCCTGAGGGAGAGCGAACGCAGGGCAACAAGGAACAAGCCGTGAGCTACGCCGCCTACCGAGCGCTGGTGGACATCTATCCCTCACGAAAGGCCAGCTTCGACGCCCTCCTGCTCAGCCTGGGCTACGCCCCGACAAACACCTCCACGGATACGACCACCGCTGTGGGGATTGGGAATCGGTGTGCGCAGGCGCTTCTGGAGTTTCGCCACACCGATGGCTCCAACCAGCTCAAAAACTACGCCGATACAACCGGCTATGTCCCGGTCAATGGCCCGGACACTGTAGTGGACCCGAAGTACTGGCAGCAGCTACGTTTTCCCACGGGCGCAACTCCTGCCTATATCGCGCCGCACTGGGGCCTAGTGACCCCGTTTGCGCTGAGCTCGGCGGCGGCGATTCGGCCTCCCGCCCCGCCGGAGTTTGGCTCCACGCTCTACAAAGAGCAGATGATCGAGGTGATGGAGCTAACTGCCGCGCTAACCTCGGAGCAGCGGCGCTTTGTAGAGTACTGGGCCGACGGGCCACGTTCGGTGCAGCCGCCGGGCCACTGGCTCCTCTTTGCCCTGGC
>NZ_JAYUPA010000415.1:0-1757 GCF_043760365.1 Armatimonas sp. | reverse complement strand
TCTTGCTTGAGGCGCGGATAGAAAATCTAGTCGCTCCGGAGCCGCTCTGGAAGGCGATCCTGAACGGAGACTTTTCGGCACTAGGTACCGAGGGATGGCGACTCAACCTGCCACCCGTCAAGGAGACACATTAAAATGAGCGAAGATCTTCTGACTTCCCTGCCAGAAAATATTGAGGATAGGATTTTCTTAATCCGTGGGCAGCGCGTCGTCTTGAGTCCTCATCTAGCAGAACTTTATGAAGTTGAAGTACGTGCCCTTGTTCAGGCCGTGAAACGCAATTTGGAACGTTTCCCCGATGATTTTATGTTCCAGCTCACTGATGCAGAGTACAACAACTTGAAATCACAAATTGTGACTTCAAGCTGGGGAGGTGCTCGACGTGCCAATCCCTATGCATTCACCGAGCAAGGAGTAGCGATGCTCTCCAGTGTGCTCAGAAGTCCTCGCGCCATTGCCGTCAATATTAAGATCATGCGTGCTTTTGTCCAGATGCGAAGGCTTCTGGCAGGCAATGGAGAACTCACAGCACGGATGGAAGAGCTGGAAAAATCAACGGAAGAGAACTTCCAGATCGTCTTTGAAGCGCTCCGGCAGCTCATTGAAGAGCCTCTACAACCAGATCGACGTATTGGCTTTCGGCAATCAGGATCGGAAGAGGTTTCGTCATGAATGCATTTCTCTGGCTTCTCGCCATTGTCGCAATCATCGTCGCGCTGATCTATGGGGTGAGCGTCATTGTCGCCGCCGTGCGGGTGCGCAATCTCGCCGCCGCGACGGTCACGGCGGCGATGCTGGTGGCACTTCTGGGCGTGACCCTGCTGGTGCGCTTTGCGCCCGTGAGCCTTGCCCTGGGAGTCGTGGTCGCGCTGGGCTGTGCGCGCTGGCTGAAGGCACTGACACGCAATGCCAGCCATGCGAGCGAGCTGACGCGGCTCTCTGCCACACATCTGGCGCTGCTGCTCGGCTCGTTCATGTTCATGGTGCCGTTTGCGTGGCTCCTCTCCACCTCGCTCAAGGCCGACGATGAGCAGGCCGTCTTCCCGCCCGTGTGGATTCCGACACAACAAAAAACCATAGATGCACTCAAGCAGCCCGATGGCAAGCCCGCCAAGCTCGCAAAGCTTGCGGATGGCAAGCTGGTCGCGGAAGTGGAAGCGCTCCCCGACGGGCGGATTAAAGTCCAACCGATGCTCAGTGAAACGGCCCCCGATTCCAGCGGCACTTCTGCGACCCTCACGCGCGCGGAGCTGACCAAAGTGCGTCATGTTTCGCCCAAGTGGGAGAACTACTCCGAGGCGCTGGCGTATCTGCCGCCAGACACCAGGTACGGCCTGACCTTTCTGGGTAACACGCTTTTTCTCACCCTGATGAGTGTCTTAGGGACGTTGCTTGCCTCCTCGATGGTCGCGTACTCGTTTGCGCGGCTCTCATGGCCCGGGCGCAACTTACTCTTTGGGATATTACTCGCGACCATGATGGTGCCAGGCGCGGTTACCCTCATGCCGCAGTTTCTGATCTTCCGTAGCCTGGGCTGGATTGACACCCTCAAGCCACTCTGGGTACCCGCGTTCTTTGGCTCGGCGTTCAATATTTTCATGCTACGCCAGTTCTTTCTCTCCATCCCCGGTGAGCTAGAAGACGCGGCAAAAATAGACGGCTGTGGCCCCTTTGGGGTCTACTGGCGGGTGATGCTTCCTCAAGTGAAGCCCGCGCTCGCGGCGATTGCGATCATGGCCGTGATGGGTGCCTGGAAC
>NZ_JAYUPA010000414.1:0-4921 GCF_043760365.1 Armatimonas sp. | reverse complement strand
GTCGAGGCGTTTGTCGGAGAAAAGGCACTCAAAGACGGGGTTCGCTGGTGGTTCTTCCCGCTTCTCCTGCTCATCCTCGCTCCGGCGGCAGCGGGTATGGGCTCGGCAGGGGGAAGGCATCTCAATGCCGGTCTGGCGCTCACGGGGCTGACGGGTGCGATGCTCTTGCTCGTCTCTATCGGCATCCGGCAGCCGCTCTGGACACGGATTTTGGCGCTCTTTCCCGTGGTCATTGGCGTGATGGCGGGCGGAGTGATGGCGGCGCAGGTGATCCAGAACAACCCCACTCCCGGTGCCCTGCTCACTGTCTCCGTTATGGCGCTCCTGCCACTGGGCGCTCTACTCATCCAAGCCGCCACCGCACGTCGGCTCTGGCGCCTCTGGCTGGCACTGACCGTCTTTCTGGCGCTCGGCGCGGCACTCTTCGTTTTCAACCTGCGCTGAGCGGGTATAATCTACAAAATCATGCCAAGCGATCCGATTCCCGGCCTCTTTGGCCTAAAGAAAACAAACCGAAATTTTAGTTTGAGAGACACGTGGGGAAAGAATCAATTTAATTCTTCGTTCCCCGCAGCGCTCTGCTGTTACATGTACCACAAACAAATAAATGCTAACTATATATGTTTGCGAGGTGGCGAAAAAATAATCGAAGAAATTTCAATAAAAGATATTTTTTCTATAGAGCCTGATAATGAAAATATTTTCTTTGCTTTTGAATCTCAATTTACACCATTTAACAAATATGTGATCGGAAGTCTGCCCCGTACTGATTTAGTTATTCAGAATTTAGAATCTAATAATTGTTTGTCAGCATTAGAGATCAAGCTTACTGCTTTGCCAGATCATGTAACTAGTGATGGCGATGAGAATTTATACGGTTCCGAAATAGTTGTCCGCCCTGACACCATTGTTTACTTGGCTTGTAGCATTGCTGCAAGTTTAGGAGGTGAAATACGAAGAATTCCGAATATTTTTGTGAATGAGTGGGAAGATCCTAGCCAGGTTCTGTATATGGTTCCACAAATTATAGATGCCATACAGAGTATTTCCATTACATTAGAATCTTCCCAAGTTCCATTTTTGTTACAGCCGATATGGAAAACTAAAGGTAAATCTTCTGAATTCGACGAAAATTGTTTAGATGTTTTTGCTTGGAGCAATGCAGGTTTCTGTTACTTCGTATCTCAAATTGCAAGAAATTCGCAATACATAACTATTTCGCGACAAGTACGAACAGTGATATGGTTATATAAAATGCTAGATGATATAAAACACAATAGTCAATTCGATCATAAAAAAATAATTGACTCTCTATCGTTTAATACCAAGAATGATAAGGCATTTGCCTCTTCGGGAAATATAACAAATAAGTTCATGCAATGTGAGAGATTGCGGTCGCCGATTATCAAAAAAGACGAAATTAAAAATATTATTATTGGTGGAGGACAAGATTTGTTGAGTCCAGAGCGAAGGTTCGATGCGATTTTATTTAATTCACCGGGGTTGTTCAAATGAAATGTGTTGATTTATTTTCGGGATGTGGTGGTTTATCGTTAGGTTTTGAGAATGCTGGCTTTGAGGTTGTAGCTGCATTCGATCACTGGGAACCCTCAATAAAAATATATCAGGAAAATTTCCAGCATCCTATTTTTAAACAAGACTTAAGTAATGTTGCAGATTCAGTTAATCAAGTATCATCTTATCTACCAGATATGATAATGGGAGGACCTCCCTGTCAAGATTTTTCTAGCGCGGGAAAGCGAGATGTATCCTTAGGACGCGCCGATTTAACTTGTAAATTTGCAGATATTGTTACTTCAGTCAGGCCCGAATGGTTTTTAATGGAAAATGTAGAACAGATCAAGAAAAGTGACATATTGAAAGAGGTTGTTCAGAAATTTATCGAAAATGGCTATGGGCTGACATCCGTTATACTTGACGCATCGTATTGTAATGTACCTCAAGCCAGAACTCGTTTTTTTTTAATCGGCCATTTAGGTGATGATCATAACCAATTAACAGGGATTCTGAAAAAAAATCTAGCTGATAAGCCAATGACTGTACGCGATTATCTAGGTAGTACACTGGAAGTACAATATTATTACAGACATCCAAGAAATTATAGCAGGCGTGGTGTTTTTACGATTGATGAGCCAAGTCCTACCATTCGAGGAGTGAATCGTCCAATTCCACAAGGCTATAAGTTGCATCATTGTGATCCAGAAGGTATCGATTTGAAATTTATACGTCCGCTTACTACGATTGAACGAAGCTATATACAAACATTCCCTGAAGATTTCAATTTTTCCGGTACGAAAACGAACTTAGAACAAATGATAGGAAATGCTGTCCCGGTGAATCTTGGAACTTTTATTGCTTGTTCAATTAAGGAATATATAGATAAAGGCCCTATTGGTAGTTTGAAACTACCTTTTGATAATCCTCCTTTTGAAATACCCGAGAGAGTTTTACAAAAAAAATGAAAGATACAATCCCGGCATGAACGGAATTTCAGTGGCGGAGTACGCAGCGCGGCGTGAGCGCGTGCTGGCGGGGCTGAGTGGCGCGGCGGGTGTGGTCTTGGCGGGCGAGGGCGGCCCGCCCCTTTTAGGGCGCTGGACGGCCAATAAGCACTTTATCTACCTCACGGGCATCACCAACGAGCCGGGAGCCGCTGTGCTCTTCGACCCGACCGCGCCCGACCCGAGCAAGCGCATCACACTGCTCTTAAAATCCCGCGATCCGGAACGCGAGCACTGGGACGGCTACCGCGACCCGCTCAACCAGGCACTCAAAGAGAAAACAGGCTTCACGAGTATCGGGCGCAGCGGCGGGATTGCTGGGGCGCTTACAAATGCAGCACGGCGCGGGCGGCGTTTGGCCTGCCTGCATCCCTACACCGTCTATCCTGGTGCGGTCTCCCCAGATTTAGCCGCGTTCCGTCAAGTGACCGAGCGTGTGCCAGGTGTTTCTATTGAGGATAAAACGCAGCTATTAATTGAGTTGCGCTCGATAAAATCCACCGATGAGCTGGCGCTGATGCAGAAGGCCGTAGACGCAACAATAGACGGCTACAAGGCGGCGCTTGCTGTCATTAAGCCCGGTGTGAGCGAGCGGGTCGTGGCCGAAGCGCTGGAAAATGAGTTTCGGCGGCACGGTGGCGAGCACGCCTACAACCCCATTGTGGGGGGCGGCTTGAACGCAACCGTGCTGCACTACATGGACAACGACCAGCTCCTAACAGACGGCGACCTGGTGCTGATAGACTCGGGCGCGAGCTTTGCGGGCTATGCTGCCGATGTGACCCGCACGTTTCCCGTCTCGGGGCGCTTCACCGACGAGCAAAAATATCTCTATGACCTCGTGCTGGAGTCAGAGCTCGCCGGAATTGCCGCATCGCGCGCGGGAACAGCGATGTGGGAAGTAGACCGAGCCTCGCGGGCCGTGTTCGAGAGAGCCGGGATGCCGGACTGCTACAGCTATGGCATCGGGCACGGCCTGGGCCTAGACGTCCACGACGCGCTCCCCGATGGGGTGTTGAAGCCCGGCATGGTCATCACCATCGAGCCGGGCCTCTACTTAGCCGACAAGGCACTCGGAATCCGCATTGAGGACGATATCCTCATCACCGACGGCGACCCGATCAATCTCACTGCCGCGATCCCGAAATAACCTCTCCCCTACCCCCTCTCCCGGGCAGTCGCAAGCTCCTTGGGAAAGGGGAATTTAGAGAGCCCCTTTCCCAGCGAAGAATGAGCGCCCGGGAGAGCGGTTGGGGAGAGGTTGATGGAGAGGTTAAAAATTCGGCCTGGGAACCGCGACTCCAAAGCCCCAGCCATGCACGGCGTTAGTGATCTTGACCAGGATTCGGTTCACACCTTCCTCCAAGCGGATCGGGGCTTCGTCTTCTTTCTCGGTATAGCTCCGAAGCACATCGTTGTTATGCACCACGACTCCGTTTATCCAGACCTTGATGCCATCGTCGGAGCCGCACTTGAGGATGGTCTCACGGGCGTGGACCGACTCTAGCTCGGTGTAGGCATAGGCCACGGCGTTGTCGTGGTTGCCAATGGCGCGACCTAGGTTGACGTAGCCCTTCTTATTGGCGATGGTCTCTCGCCAGCCCGCCTTGTGCTCGCCGCTGGCAAAGATGTCCTCGTCCACATCAGGCGCGACCCAGTCTGTGCTGACACCACTCTCTCCAAAGGGACGAGCAAATGGCCCCAGGACGCGCCAACTGAGCAGATCGTCCTCGTGCCCTTCTTTTTGGGCGTCGTCCCAGCTCGCCCGTAGCTCTTGAGGCGTGGGCGGGTTGAAGGTCTTGCCGCTGGTGGGAACGAGCGTTTTTTTCGTGTCAACGGGCGGCAGGAACTCCCCATGGGCGACAATCAGCTCATCGCACATCTCGACGATCTCGTCGGTGGAGAGAGTCGCGCCCGTGAGGGGGTCGAACATCGCGGCCTGGTAGATATGGTCGCGGCGGCCCTCTTGCGCGGCGCGGATAAAGAGCTCGTGCTGCGTGACGTGGGGCATCATGTAGCCAATGAGCTGCGGCGGCAGCGCCCCGACCGTGGTGAACTGCAACCCTCCTCGGTCTACTAAAGTCGGCACCTCGGCGATGGCATTATTGGGTAAGTTCGAGATCGCGCCATTATTGGGCATATTCCCATAGACTACCGACGGCGTCCCGGTCACAATCGAGTGAATAATCGTTGAGCCGTACTCATGCGATTTATGTACCGTGATCGGATCGTCGGAGCGAGCAAAGACCTTCATGCGCTCGAACTCGTCCACGATCCCATCGCAGCGCCGGAGATATTCATCCATCGGCACCGAAAACTCCGCGATCTTGTCCTTGCCGCGTGGGATAAACCACGGATTGTACTCCGCGTTGTGCTCGCTGGACTCCGTGATGAAATAC
>NZ_JAYUPA010000413.1:0-1761 GCF_043760365.1 Armatimonas sp. | reverse complement strand
TGGACTCTATTGGGCGCTCCGCATTCAATACCCAGCAGATCGCCGAGCAAGCCGAGCTTCTCGAAGCCCTGGGCACCGATGAGGTGCACCTTTGTCTGGATAGCGGCGCAAGTCCGGCCACTCTACGGCGCTCGCTGGAAGGATTCTCGCGGCTCCACCCCACTCATATCCTCCTGACAAAAGTGGACGAGACTGCCTCTCTGCGGGTCACCCTGGAAATAGTCCTGGAATCGGGCCTTCCTCTGTCCTATATCACAACCGGGCAGCGTGTTCCTGAGGATCTGGCACTGGCCAGCCCGGAAGATATCGCCGAGCGTATTTTGTTGGGCGAGGAGTAGCGAAATGGCATCCATTGGTTTCGAAGACCAAGCAGCAGGACTGCGACAGGCCCACTCCAGTAAAGAAAGCAGTATCCTACGGCTATTCCAGAGCCCGGATGACCGTCTTTTCGGCACTCATCAGGCGAAACAAGCCTCGGAGCCGCGTGTTGCTCTGCCCCCACTTGTCGCGATTGCCAGTGGCAAAGGGGGCGTCGGTAAGACTTTCTTCTCGGTGAACTTAGCACTCGACTGGCAGAGCCAGGGCAAAAAGTGCGCCGTGATGGACCTAGACTGGGGCCTAGGCAACCTGGATATCGCGCTCGGGATCGCGCCGCAAAAGCATCTAGGCCATGTGCTGTTTGGTGAGTGCACGGTCGCGGAGGCACTGATTGACTACGATGGCCTGCTGCTGTTGCCCAATGCATGCGGCGAGTCGTTTCATGACTACTCACTCACCGAGCAGCTCGATTATATTATCCGCCAGATCGTCGTCGCCGAGCCCTCGTGCAATTTAATTGTCGCCGATACGCACCCTGGTCTTGGCCCCGCCACGGTGGATGTGATCCGTCGTGCCACCGCCACCGTCGTGGTCTCGACGCCGGAGCCCACGGCAATCACGGACACCTACGCACTGTTTAAAGTGCTCTACCAGGAGCCTCTGAATGGCAGTGTTGGGCTGGTAATCAACCAAGCCCCCTCGGCGGAGCGTGCTCAGGAAGCAGCGGACCGCCTCAATACGGTCGCGAAGCGCTTCCTAGGACACGAGATCCCCTACTGGGGCTTTGTCCCACAGGACTCGGCGGTCTCGCAGTCGGTGTGTAACCAGCGCCCACTCCTAAAAAGTGCTCCCTGGGGCCGAACCACGGTTGCCCTGCGTAATATTGGGGAGACGGTCTCGGCGATTGTCGCGGCCCACCAGCAACTAAATGCCCACAAGGAGTCCCGCTGATATGCCCCTGCCACGGTCTTCGTCACCAAGCACTTTCTCTCTGGATCTGCCAGTACTCGGCCCCGGAACTCGGGTGACCGTCCAGGTTGACGGTGCCACACTCCTCTGCCGCGCCGCACGGATGCAGGGCCCAGCTCTCCACCTAACCGTTGGGGAGAGTGGGCTACGTCACGCTAGTCTCTGTAACCCGGGAACCCCTGTACAGTTGACCATGTACCGCGCGGGTTCCTGCTGGGAGTTTGAGGCGACGATCCGTGAGTGGGTCTGGACTCAGCCGGCGCTCCTCATCGTGGGCGGACTGCACTCATGGACCCAGAAACAGCGTCGCCAGGAGCTGCGCGAGCCACGCTCTTTGGAAGCAATGCTCCAGCTTCAAAGTGGCGAGCGCGCACGGGGAAGAACCCTAGACATCAGCTCCGGAGGCGTCTCCTTGTTGCTGCCTGCCGCCGATTCGCTGAAAGTGGGACAGACCGGCCAGCTCACCCTGCGCTT
>NZ_JAYUPA010000412.1:0-4932 GCF_043760365.1 Armatimonas sp. | reverse complement strand
GCGGTATCCTATGTTTCACTAGGTGAGTAAATACTTACTTAAGGGAGAGAACCTACCCGCGAAAGCGGCGGATCCGGAGATACTCTTTTGCGAAACTCTAAGCGAACTGTCCTAAGCACTGCCCTTGTGGCCCTCTTTACCACGCTTCTTGCGGGCGCGTTTGCCGGCGTTTCTCAGCGGAGTCCCGCTCCTGCCGCCGCTCCTCTAACCTACTCAAGAGATATCGCACCTCTTTTTAACAAAAACTGCGTTTCGTGCCACCGAAAAGGTGAGGTGGGTCCCTTCTCGCTCGCATCCTATGCCGAGGTAAAGAAACGCGCCGCGCAGATCGCGCTGGTGGTGGATCGCCGCATCATGCCTCCCTGGAAGCTCGACTCGCACGGAGAGTTTCAGGGCGAACGGCGGCTGACGGACAGAGAGATCTCTACCATAAAGCAGTGGGTCGCTGAAGGGGCCGCTCAGGGTCGTCAGAGCGACTTGCCGCCTGCACCCACGTTTCCCACCACTTGGGCGCTTGGTAAGCCCGACCTGCTTTTGCAGCCTGCGACGGACTATCATCTCGCCAGTGAGGGACGCGATGTCTACCGATGCTTCGTCATTCCTACTCACTTCGACGAAGACCGTTATGTTTCTGCCATTGATATAAACCCCGGCAATCGCGCCGTCGTCCACCACGTCTTGGTCTACCTAGACACCGAGGGCAGAGCACGCAAAATGGATTCTAAAGAGAGCGAGCCCGGCTATTCGACGGGCGGCGGTATTGGCTTTCTTCCCAGTGGGATGCTCGGGGGATGGGCACCGGGTGCTATGCCCACCCACCTCCCGAAAGAGACCGGTATTCTCCTGCCAAAGGGCGCAGATGTCGTGCTTGAAGTCCACTATCATAAAGACGGGAAGCCGGAAATAGATCGCTCTCAGGTGGCTCTCTACTTTAGCAAGCAGCCTGTGGAGAGACCCTTGCATCTTTTTCCACTTGCTAATCTCGGCATTCGTATTCCTGCGGATAAAAAAGATCATGAGGAGAAGGCAAGCCTTGTGGTTCCTCTGGGTGTCACGCTCTATACTCTCTTCCCCCACATGCACAATCTCGGCAAGCAGATGAGCGTTACGGCCACCCTTCCTGGAGGAACCAAAAAGCAACTTATCCACATCCCCGACTGGGATTTCAACTGGCAGGGGTTTTATGCCTACAAGCAGCCCGTTCCTCTACCTGCGGGGACGCGTGTGGATCTAGTGGCACACTACGATAACTCTGCCGATAATCCACTCAACCCCAACAGCCCGCCCAAAGACCTTACCTGGGGCGAGCAGACATCCGACGAAATGTGCCTGTGTTTTCTTGGCTTTACGGTGGATATCGAGCGTCTACCGCAAAAGCCGGTCGGTAACCAGATTAAGAATGCTAGCTCTATCCAACCTACAACGGATAGCAGAAAGCCTCTTGAGACGGAAGCCGTCGGGCAAAGCGACTCGGTAGCCCCAAGCGACCCTCTAGCGGCGGCGAAGGGCAAAAAGGCGCTGGTACTGTTCTTTGTCGGAACCGACTGTCCTATTTCCAATGCCTACGCACCGGAGATCAAGCGCATTTCTGATTCTTACAAGCGGCAAAATATCGCCTTCGCTCTGGTCTATCCCGACCCCGATCTCTCCCTCATGGAGGCGAAAAAGCATGCGAAAGCCTACGGCTATACCTGCCCTGTTTTCATTGATCCCAGCCACCGGTTGACGCGTCAAGCTGGAGCCACCCTCACGCCGCAGGTCGCCGTCTTAGCGCCGGGCGGCAGCGTGCTCTACCGGGGACGCATCAACAATCTCTACGTCGATTTCGGCAAGCGGCGCTTTGAAGCGACACAGCACGATTTGCGCTCCGCCCTCGATGCGATCGTGGCGGGCAAGGCCGTGCGCGAGCGCTTTACCAACGCCATCGGCTGCTTTATCCCCGAGAAAAAGTAACAAATTATGTCAATCCTAAGATTCTTTCGACCAATAAATATCGGAGCTGTCACGGCATGGTTAATCGGTGCGGCGCTCCTTAGCAATCCCGGCTCAGTGCGCGCGGACACCATCACTTACAATAAAGACATCGCTCCCATCGTCTTCAAACAGTGCGTGTCGTGCCATCGTCCTGAGGAAGTCGCCCCCTTCTCCCTGATGACCTATCAGGATTTCAAGAAGCGCGCCAAGCAGATCGCTCTGGTAACTGAAAAGCGCACCATGCCTCCCTGGAAACTAGAGCCAGGATACGGCGAGTTCAAGCATGAACGCCGACTCACAGAAACGCAGATCGCCACTATCAAGGAGTGGGCACAGAGTGGCGCTCCCGAAGGCAATCCTGCCGACCTGCCGCCCCGGCCCAAATTCACCGATGGCTGGCAGCTCGGCAAGCCCGATCTTATTCTAAAGATGCCGAAAGCCTTCGCGATCCACGCCGAGGGGAACGATGTGAATCGCAGTTTTCCCCTCCACGTTCAGCTTCCTGCCGATCGATACATTCGGGCCGCCGAGTTCCGGCCCGGCAACCGCCGCGTCGTCCATCACGCAACCCTGATGATGGACAAAAGCGGTAAGGCGATTCAATTGGAGAAGGAGCAGGGCGGGACCGGCGCAGGCTACGTGAGCTTCGGGGGGCCGGGATTTGTCCCGGCAGGTGGGCTTCCGGGATACGCACCGGGCATGCCCCCGGAGGTCTTCCCCCTGGATGCGGCGGGCGTCCTGCCTAAAGAGGTGGATATCGTCTTCGGGATGCACTACCATCCCACCGGCAAAGTAGAGACCGACCAGTCGAGTATTGGCCTCTATTTTACCGATAAGCCCCCCACACGCATCGGTTCGCTGATTACCATGGGCGTACTCAATCTGGATATTGCCCCCGGCGAGAAGGCGCATCTGGAGCAGGACAGCTACACGTTGCCCGTCGCTGTCGAGATTGAGGCCATCTACGAGCACCTGCATCTGATTGGCAAGACCTGCAAACTCTGGGCGGAGTTGCCGGATCGTACGATCCGACCGATCATCAAGATCAACGACTGGGATTTCAACTGGCAGTCCACGTATCATGTGAAAGAACGTATCCGCCTTCCCAAAGGAACCGTACTGCACGCGGAATGGACCCACGACAACACGGCGGAAAATATTCATAATCCGAACCATCCGCCCAAGCGTGTCACCTACGGCGAGAACAGCACAGACGAGATGGCAGGAGCACTGATCAACGTCTACGTGGACAGCGAACGCGACAACGGTATCCTCTGGCTCACCAATCTGGCACATCTTGGTAAAGCCAGTGTCACCCCGGCGCAGCGCCCTTCACAGGAAAAAAAAAGCCCTCCCATTAATGTGATCTACGATGGAGTCGCCAGTAGCCTCATCGGCTTGATGGAAGCGCCCCTGCCGACGCTCGGAATGCTCTTGATGGTCTTCGTGATAGCTCCGTTTATCACGCTGGTGAGCGCAACGCATCGGTTTCCCCGTCCGACCCAGCAGGCCGCCGACACGCTGGGTCGTTCGCCGTTCCGCAGTTTCGGCCTCGGCCTGGCTGTGCTGGCCGGATTGGCTCTATTTGCTTTGCCCTCGCTGTACTCTACGAACGTCACCGCGCAGGTTTGGGGAGCCCTTCTTTGGTTTGGGGCAGCAGTGTCACTACTCCTGGGAATGGGGGGGCTTTCTCGGCGGGTAGGGCGGCGGCTGTTGCGGCAACAGGAAGAAGAGACATCTTTCTCGGCGCTGGCAAAATCCAGCTTCCTCCTGACGTTCGCGCTCCTCTTTCCGGTGCTGGGCTGGTTCATCGTTGCGCCGCTCGCTATGACGGCTGCGCTCGGTGCAGGGGTCGCTACGCTTTGGCCGAAGCGACAGAGAAAGGTGAAGTTGCTAAAAGATCCTGCGCGAGCCTAGAGCCTAGGTTGTCCGTCGGTCGCGCCACACTCTCGCAATTTCTAATTGCTCGCTCGGGGATTCAATCCTCTAAACGCCGACTGTCAAAATGTCCAGAAAAATGCCTGGTCTACATTCTCGAAAAGCGCGCTCACTCACTCGGCAGCGCTTCGATGCGAACAACAACAGTCACGCGGACTCCACTCGGGTCAATAACGGAAAAACGCCGAATACCCCAGGGCATATCGGCAAGCGGTTCGACAATAGGCAGACCACGCTTCACCACAGCGTCATAGACTCGTTTCTGTTCTTCGGGTGTCCCGACGTCGACGCCGAACCCTGGCGGCAATCCCGGAAAGGCGTGGTCGTTGACCGTAATTTGCACGGAGGGATCGGCGGGCGAACTGAGCATCATAAAGTCGTCCATCTGCACCTCAGCAGTAAGGCCGAGGATGTCGCAATAAAACTCGCGGGTCGCGTTCAGATCGGTCGTTGTTACATTGGGGACAATGCGTTCAACAGGCATGGTTTTCCTTTCAGGCTAACATCAGGTATAGGGCGACAAACGCCTACTCGTCATCAGGGCACGTCACTTAAGATAGGGCTTGACTTACTTCGGGCGTAGGTGCTTATGCGACTTGCTTGCCTGCCAAAGTTCCCAACGCACTTGAACGGTGACAGAGGTAGCAGGTTTCCCGAAAACGACAGTCACCCCATTCTAGCCCAGACCCCAAGACGTGCGCCTGCGCAAAAGGATGATCGGCGTATGATGACCGGCAATTTCCCTACTCCATGTGCGCGTTAGCGAAGGGCCGCAATGTAAAGTCTTAAAAGTTTTAGAGAGCATCCCGTGAGGCCCTGGAGCTGCTCACGGATCGCACCGATAGCCTACGCCGACTGCTCGATGCACTGTCACCAGAGAGCCACCAGGCACGGTCATTCAGTTCTCGGAATGTTGATTAGTTCAATGGCACGTTCAGGACAAGCGGCAAACATTCGAGTAGCAGCAGCGATACAAGTATGACCGGCTAGGCGTATCAGGTTCATTGCCACGTTGCGAAA
>NZ_JAYUPA010000411.1:0-1764 GCF_043760365.1 Armatimonas sp. | reverse complement strand
AGCTACGTCATGCGCCACCCCAGCTTTATGCGCCACCCCAGCTTTATTTGGCCTACTCGTCCTCTACTTAATATAAGCGCTACGACTCTAAGAAATGTAAGCACCTGGAGGCAAAATTCTTCAACTTTCTTTCGAGCATCCAATTATCTACTCAAGACAGCTCAGAGCGGTTCAAGGCGGAAAGGTATTCACAGGCTTCTCCACAAGGAAAATCAGAAGACTCTAACAGAGCCCCCAAACGGCGCTGACCATTACGAAGCGACATGCGAGCTGCCACACTGCTCTGACACGTCTGGGCGGCAACTTCAGCGAAAGATAAGCCCTCAATTAGGCGCAGGTACAGAACCTTCTGTTGAAGTTCCGTCAGCTCAGACATGGCCGTCAAAAGTCGACTTTGCAACTCTTGAAGAAGTGCATGGCCTTCGGGAGTCACTCGATTTGATGGCTCTTTGTCTGGGCTCTTTCCGACTGCAATGCCTCTACCTGAATCGATAAGCCACTGAATCTGAGCGGTTTCTGCAAGGGTAACTCGTTGCTTCCAGCACCTCTCTTTGCGCATGAAACTACGGGCACGATTGTTTCCACAAACACAGGTAAGTGCCTGGTTTTTAGGATCAGGGGAAAAGTGGCAGCCCAAAAGATATTCAGAAAGAAAATCTTCAATGCCTTCTCCAACAACTCCACAACGACGAGCTTCCGAACGACCCTGCGCAACCAAGGCGGAGACGTGCCTGACCAAGCAGGAGCGAGGAGGCTCCCTAGCACTATCGTCAGACTTGCCAGAACTATCAGACTTGCCAGAACTATCGGAAGGTTCGGGTGATTCTGCGCTTATATGATCTGCAGGTAGTTCTACTCTGTGATCTGATGTACTCGTGTAATGCGATGTACTCGTGTAATGCGGTGTACTCGTGTAATGCGGTGTACTTACCTCCTGTTGAGAGGCTGAGGAAAATCGACGATTCCTAACGAGCTGCTGCCTAGACATATCTTAAAACTCCACGCGCGATAACGGCCAAGACTTTCCCATCACGTATGAAAAGCCTGCGGACGTAGCATTGCCATCTATCGATAGCTACATTGCCATTATTGAATCGATGTCGGTCGGGCGTCCTCCGAACTGAGAACCTGCTTCGTCCCTCGAACAGGGGACTTCTTTAAATTGCTGTCGGCCTCTCAACCCGGAGGCTTAATCTATTCTACCCGGAGGCTTATCTATTCTCTTTGATACCTTACCCACTTGATACAAGGTTCCCAAACCGGGGAAAATTCTAAGGAAAATTCCGCGATTTAGAAACATCCGCCTGACTTGTAGAGCTGTCAGCCTGTGCGGTTGTCCATCTGACTCCATCCAGGCATAAAAACTTCAACGAGCGAGGGTGACAACACGATAGCTCTCCTGTAAGTGTCAAACCACTTTTACACGCGGTTTGACAGTAAGGGCGGGTGCTCACCACGAACTAAAATAGGGACTTCCCCAGTTCTTAAAAGTAAACGGCCCCCGTTCCTGACCAGTGACCCACACGAGTCAGATCCGCCTTGGGCAAACGGATCTCTCCCCAGAAGGACTCCATCGCAGCGTTAAGGTGCGTATCATCCAAAAGCACCGTGCCACGAAAGCCAACACTCTGAAGGCACCGCACGAACTCACGCTCAAAGCCGCCCTCGTGAAAGGTGTCCAGCAGGATCAGCGAAGCCTGAGCCAGGCGGTCTTTGTCCTCAAGTACGTCCTTGACACGAAACTCAAGATTGTGCCGCTGAATG
>NZ_JAYUPA010000410.1:0-4935 GCF_043760365.1 Armatimonas sp. | reverse complement strand
ACGAGTCACCGAGCCCGAACCGCTTCCACCACCGCAGCCCCCCAGTAGGGCCAAGCCCAGCACCCCGAAAATCACCTGATTACTACGCATGTTCTTCTTTTCTCTCATAAAATCTGTGGTCTACGGGGTTAAGTACTTCTCGAACCACTCCGACATCACAATCAGCTCTTTTTCAACGCCCACCCAGCCGTGTGCTTTTCCTGGCTTGACATCAAGGCGATACGGGACATTTTTCTCTTTCAACAACGCCGCGAGCCGCACAGACTGCTGTAGCGGCACCAGTGGATCGGCATCTCCCTGGATCAAAAGCGTCGGAGGCATTTTCTCCGTGACTCCATAGTACGGCGAGAGTTTCTTCAGCAGCGCAAGCTGATCGTCGCGGCTCGCACTGGCGGGAACGCCAAAGGCAGGGCGGAAGACTTGGAGCATCGGGTTATCGAGCGAGATCGCACCCTCTTTGCCAAAGTTGAGAAAATCGGTTGGGGGAAAGAGGGCGGCAACACACTGCACGGCGCTTGAGGTGCGATCCACGGGATCTTTTGCATCGTCTTTCCCGGGGCCACCAAAGGCGCCCATCATGAGCGAGAGGTGCCCACCCGCACTTGCCCCGCAGATTCCGAGCCGATTGGGGTTAACGGAGTACTCGCTCGCATGGGTGCGGATAAAGCGCACGGAGCGGTTGATGTCCTCCAGAATTTCGGGGAGCGCGAACTTGGGCTGACTGCCGTGCACCACTTGAAAGACCGTCAAGCCGCGGTCGGTCATGAGCTTGGCCCAGCCAGGGTTGATGGAGTTATGGTTGGAGACCCAGCCGCCGCTCACCATCCAGATCACGCCGATTCCGTTGGGCTTCGCGGGTGTGAAGACATCCATGGTCAGCGCACACCCCAGCTTGTGGCCGTAGACCACATCCACTTTATGCTCCTGCGCTTTCGCGGCGCAGGGCAGGAGCACCAGTGCGGTGAGTCCTGCGAGAAATTCTCTACGATTCATAAAATGCTCCTTCGCCCCGCGTTTTTGATCGCCCCCATGAACGGGGGCGTCTTATTGTTGTCGCGGGCTCCGACACAATGGCCGTTCCGGCCATACCGATCCTCAGTAAACTTGGTTATGGGCGGGACGCCCTTCGTGTCCGAAGAATGAGGACAATAACACGCTCCCGTTCATGGGGGCGATCTAAATTAGAACGAGATTTACTTTCCTAAAAAGAGATATAGCCCGCTCTTGCCGGGCGCGATAATGTCTAGCTTACGGTCCCGGTTGATGTCCTGCACCACAATTTGGAGCCCAGTGCCTGTTTGGGTTCCCGAGTCAATCACAAACTTCTGCCAGGTTTTCTTTTTCTTGTCGAACTGGTAGTAGTAGAGGCCCAGTGGCTCCTCCGCGCCGGGGTCGTGGTCGTGGGCTTTGTAGCGCTTGCCGGTGAATACTTTATCCCCAACCAGCACCAGGGTGTGAAACTGTGACGCTGACAGATCAATCGGAAGCTGCTCCCACTTGCCACCACCTAAATTATGGAGCCAGTAGAGCCCGAAGTTGTGCCCGCTCCCAAAGACAATGTCGTTTTTACCGTCGCCGTCGAAGTCGTAGACAGGGGTGGAGATGCCCAGGTCGCCGGGCTTACAGGCGAACTCCGCGTGCCAGATCCACTTGTCATTTCGCGCATCGAGGTTCTCCCACCAGCCGCTGGGCGTGATGAGATCGCACTTGCTATCGCGGTTCACATCGCCAAAACCAATGCCGTGGCCCGCGCCCTGGTTACCAACTTTATGCTCGATCCACTGCCCGGCGCGAAGCTCATACCAGACCACTTGCCCGCCACAGTTGGGCAAGATACTGGTCTTGTCGTCCTTGCCCAGAAGCGGCGCAAAAACTGTGGTCTCCGCACTGCCCGGCTTGGCAATGGAGTGGCGTGGCCAGTTTTCCGTGAGGCTACCGTTGTTCTCGTGCCAGAAAAGCTCGGCGCTGGCATAGTCCGACGAGACAATATCGCGCTTGCCGTCGCCGTTTACATCTACCGGAAGCTCCGCAAAGCTCGCGCGGTAGCCGCTGGAGTCTGGCCCGCGCCCCCAAACCCCAATCTCACGAAATGTATGGGGCGTCCAGCGCGGCGCTTCGTACCAGGTGTCGCCGGAGACGACATCCAGCTTGCTGTCGCCGTTGATGTCCGCCGCACCCGCCGCCTCAAAGTCTGAGCGGGCATTGATCACGATCTTCTCAAACTTCAGCTTGGACGGCTGCGTGGGAGGGACGACGGCGACGTTTTTTTGCTGAGTGCCTGCGGTCAGAGCAATCAGGCAGAGCGGGAGATAGTGCAAAAGCAGCTTCATAGCACCTGGATTATACCCGTACATAAAAAAGACATGTAAAAGGATACCAAGATGAATTTGAACACGATGAAATCTAAGATTGCGTTGCACAAGGGACGTGTGCCTCTTTAACACTGTCGCACTTGCCGGGCTGTGGGGCTGACCGATGCGGAAGCGCTCACGGTGGCGAGCTACGACTCTGAAGCGAGCACCCAAGTACCTCGCCTCGGGCTGGTTTCTAGGCAGGCAAAGCGGCCCTCAACTTTTTGTCATTTGTTTGTTATCTTTCCAGAGATAAGTGGCACAGCTCTCCTGGAAATTTGTCTGGAGTGGACTGATAGGACTCCAAAACCAACGAGCCCAGATACGCTTCGAGAGTGAGTGTTCTTTTTGATCCTGCCCATTCCTGCTCAAAATACTCCTTGATCCCTTGCAGTGCAGACTCAACGTAATTCGGGTCACGGTCACGATCATGGTGCTGGTGTATGGGGTCGAGGCGTACCTCCCAACGCATGACTTCTGCTCTTATTTCCCAATTGAGCGAGCCGTCCGCCTCTTGTGAGTAGAACGTGAGACTAAGGCAATACAGGTACTTTTGCATACTTGCCATGTTCTCTGGTGTGAGCGGAAGGTGCTCAGCCTTATCTTTCCAGTAGGGGAATGTCGCATCGAATATTTCCCAAAAACGCTGGATATGGGAGGCGTCGCGGCGCTGCACTTCGTCTCGCCAGTGCCGAATCGCTTCGTGTGCCTCTTCTGTTTCCTGGAGAAGATTCTGTTGCACCATGAGTACTTCCGCTTCTTTTTGGGAGTATTCTTCGCCGTAGTAGCAGGCAGGGGCAAATTGACCGAGCTGGCAACCTGGGCATTCGTAGTGGATTCTCCACACAGCACCAGTTGTGGTGAGAGGCTTCTTCGGATGCACTTGCACACTATAGATGAGCCAGCACCCGCAATGGAAACATTGTGTTGGTCTTGGGTAGGTTGCCATGATGGGCTTTATTTGGGGGGAGCCATCCCACGGCTGAGGAGAACCAGTGTGGTGATGATGCCGGGGACGAAGGCGACGCCACCGGCTAAAATGCCGTAGACCCAGATCCCTAGGACGCCGGAGTTGCGGGAGTCGCCGTAGTCAATGCCGGCGATGAGCTTGAAGAGGCAGGCGTTGACACCGATCATCACGGCGATTATTAACCGCCCCAGGAGCCAGCCCCGGTGCACGCCCGGAACGAAAAAGACGGTGAATGTGAGCGCGATCGCCACGAACGCCCCGATCACACACGCCCGCTCCAGAAACGTATTGCCTGTCAGTGTCGGCGGGGTGTTGCGCGATGCCAGCCAGAACGAGAGCAGGAAAAACAGGAGCCAGAGCAGCTCGGGGCCAAGGATAATAACAAGACGTTTCATAATGACTCAGGCCATCAGGACAGAATGGGCTTGATGACTTCGCCGCTGACATCAGTGAGGCGCATGTTTCTGCCGCTGTAGGGATAGGTGAGCTTCGTATGATCCGTGCCCATTAAGTGCAGTACCGTGGCGTTGAGGTCGTAGACTGTCTGGACATTTTCCGATGCGATATACCCCAGCTCATCCGACGCGCCGTAGATCGTGCCGCCTTTGATGCCCGCGCCCGCCAGCCAGACGGAGAACGCCTTGGGGTTATGATCGCGCCCCGTGCCGCCCTCCGTGAAGGGCATGCGGCCAAACTCGGTGTGAAAGACGACTAGCGTGTCCTCGAAAAGCCCGCGCTGCTTAAGATCCTTGAGCAAACCGGCGACGGGAACATCAATCTCCCTTGCCCGTTTTTCGTGGTTGGCGACCATCCCATTGTGCGCGTCCCAGCTCTGGTCAAACACACCGCCGCCGGAGTAGATCTGCACGAAGCGCACGCCGCGCTCGACCAAGCGCCGGGCCAGCAAGCACTGCCTCCCAACAATCTCCGTCTCGGGCTTGTCCATCCCGTAGAGCGCCTTGGTTGCCTCCGTTTCTTTGGCGAGATCAACGGCCTCGGTGGCTTCGGACTGCATCCGATACGCCAGCTCGTAGGAGCGAATGCGTGCCGCAAGCTCTTGTTCCTGAGGCCGTTCGCGAAGAAATTCCTCGTTGAGCTTTTGCAGGAAATCTAATTGTTCACGTTGCTTTTCGGGGGAGAGGCCCGTAGGCGGCTTGAGATTGAGAACCGGCAGGCCTGAGCTGCGAAACTGGACTCCTTGGTAGTTACTTGGCAGGAAACCCGCGCTCCAGTTGCCCGCGCCGCCACCCACTAGGGCACGCGGATCGGTCATTACTACAAAGGCGGGGAGGTTTTGATTCTCGGTTCCCAGGCCGTAGCTCACCCAGCTTCCCAGCCCGGGACGGCCCGCCAGAATCGAGCCCGTGAGCATGTGGTACACGGCAGGGACGTGGTTGTTGCTCTCGGAGCGCATCGAGCGAATCAGTCCCAGGTCGTCGGCGCAGGCTCCGATACGAGGCAGCAAGTCCGAGACCGGCATCCCACACTTTCCGTAGTGTTTAAAAGACCACGGGCTCTTCATCAGCTTGCCGGGAGCGCTTCGTCCACCCGTGTCGAATTCTTTCCTGCCTGCCACCGAGACCCCATCTTGCTTGATCAGCTCGGGCTTGGGGT
>NZ_JAYUPA010000409.1:0-1766 GCF_043760365.1 Armatimonas sp. | reverse complement strand
ACCGATTCTATTCCTCAGCCCGGAACGGGCTTTGCGGCGCTTGCGCCATTACAGACGCCCAATTCCATTGGGCGGCAAAGCATTCGTGAAAAAGGCTCAAAGTATGGTTCCTTTTACGTGACAGTTTCCGAAGGGTTAGGCAGCCTGTTCTCTGGCCTTCTTGGCAAGAGCGATTCCCCGTTTGATATGGCGGCTGTGATCCAGTCTCTTCAAGGTGTTGAGATCGTGAGAGGCTTGATCCAGCATTTGGTCAAGGCTCGTGAACTCCCTTGGCTGATTTAGGACACGGAGCTTAACATCTCGTTTTTGGAGATCAGACAGAACCATCGCAAGGCACAGAAACGAGCGACTCAAGCGCGCCACGTCACAAACCACGAGCGTGTCACCAGGATGCAGCTCCCCTAAGACCTCGATCAAGCCCGACCGATCAGCCAGAGGAAGCATCCCGGAACAAGTCTCTTCAAAAACACTTTCACAGTCCGCCTGAAGCAGAGCGGTTTTTTGCTGGCTCAGACTTGTGCCTATCGTTGCCGACCGTGCGTAGCTATGATCGTTCCCATAGGGGCATCGTAGTTAAAGTACCGAATATCGTCAACGTGGGAGAGGCGATTCAAGATTCCGTCGGCCGTGTAGGCTCCAGAAGTGCAAGCAGGTCAGAACGCTGGATCAGCACCTTGCGCTTACCCGCGATGCGAAACGCCTTGAGATTGCCCGAGCGGATGTAGGAGCGAATCGAGGAGGTCGAAAGTTGTAAGTAGCTTGCCGCCTGCTCCACCGTCATGAGAGGCGTCTCCTCCAGATTGTCTGTCATGAAGGCAGTATACGCTAGGTCTCGAAAGAGAGAAGTCAGCGGTTGACAGAGAAGTCAGCGGTTGACAGAGAAGTCAACGGATGACACGAAACGTAAGATTGATCCGGGGACTAAGTGACCGAGCTGACTTGGGAAGCTGATGGAGCCAGAAATGCTGGGTCGGTCCCGCCATAATCAGCAGGCTACCCGCCGTAAGATCAAGAGCGATTCGTTGCTCCTTGAGATGCTTGTGCTTGAAGTGAAAACGCCGAGTGGCTCCCAGGTTGACCGACGCGATGACGGGATTCTCGCCCAGCTCTTTTTCATCGTCAGAGTGCCACCCCATGCTGTCGCGCTCCGAGCGGTAGTAGTTCAGCAGAACGCTGTTGAAGACGACACCCGCCACCGGCTCGATACGCTGCTTTATTTTCAGAAGCTCGGGCGTCCAGTTCAGCGGTTGCATCGTCATCCCCGAGTAGGTGTAGCTGCATCCGAGGTCGCCATGCCATGCCGTGAGCCGTGGCTGGTCTATCCAACGACCAAAGAGCCGAATCTGATCCTGCCGCCACTGGATTGTCTGGGTCAGTTCTGTCAGCAGCCTGGCCGCTTCTGACTCGTCGAAGAAATTGGGGTAGAAGCGGACATCAGCATCGGGCATATCGAGTGCATAGCCATCATTGCCCTGTACATAACCTTCCCTACCCTGTGCATAACTGTGAGTCGTCTCGTCTTCCATGACAGCAGTATACGCCCCGGTTGATGGTTGGAAGAGGGGAGCCACTTGCCCACACTACACCTGAACTACCGGTTTGTGGCCCTGCGACGCTCGTGGAAGAGCAGTTTGTCTATTCGTCCCTCCAGGAACCGACGGATGGGGTCGAAGGAGAAGGCAAGAACCAACACGCCGAATCGAGTTACCCCGCCCGATTCGGACGAGGCGAACGTGTCCGTGACCAGGAGTACCAAAGCACTGTAG
>NZ_JAYUPA010000408.1:0-4957 GCF_043760365.1 Armatimonas sp. | reverse complement strand
AGCACAATTCTTCCTTTTGCAAAGCCCTTGCCACTGGGGGCGATTCTTCCTTCGGGCTGGCTACGGCGTCAGCTTCAGACGCAGGCCGATGGGCTGGGTGGGCACCTGCACGAGTTCTGGCCGGACATCAAAGATAGCCAGTGGCGCGGTGGGAGCGCCGAGGGCTGGGAGCGCGTCCCCTACTGGCTCGATGGCTTCGTCCCGCTAGCATTTCTGCTCCAAGATGCACGGCTGATCGGCGTCGCAACGGAGTGGATGGAAATTATCCTCGCGGGCCAGCACGATGATGGCTGGTTTGGTCCACGCACCGCCAACGAGAGCCATGGGGCACGAAAAGACGACCCCTGGCCGCAGTTCATTCTCTTCAAAGTCTTCACCCAGTGGCACGAAGCCACGGGTGATACACGCATTATCCCCGCGATGCTCAAAGCGATGCGGCGCATCCACGAAGTGATGCGCGAAACCCCACTCTGGGACTGGGCCAAGATGCGCTGGATGGAACTGGCGATCTCCGTGCGCTGGCTGAAAGAGCAAACGGGCGAGACGTGGCTGAATGACTTGCTTGCTCTCGCCGCCGAGCAGGGCTACAACTGGCAGGCACACTTCGAGAACTTCGAGCACACAGAGCGCGCAACAAAGTGGACGCTAGAGAACCACGTCGTGAATCATGGCATGGCCCTCAAAGAGTCGCTCTACCGGCCTAGTTCTACTTTCGATGTCGAAGTAGCCCTCGTATGTCTTTGGCAATTTCACGGTCAGGCAACGGGGATGTTCAGCGGTGATGAGTCGCTGGCTGGTCTGTCGCCATCACAGGGAACCGAACTATGCGCGGTTGTGGAGACCATGTTTTCCTTGGAACAATGTTTTGCAAACGATGGTGACATCTTTGTAGCACTCAATTTCGAGCGGATCGCTTACAATGCGCTTCCAGCCACGTTCACTGATGACATGTGGGGCCACCAGTACGATCAGCAAGTGAACCAAGTTCTCTGCACCGACTCAAAAACCAAAGAAGAAACGATCTTTACCACCAACGGCCCACGCTCCAATCTCTTTGGGCTAGAACCAAACTTTGGCTGCTGCACCGCCAACTTCCACCAAGGCTGGCCCAAGCTCACCAGCCATCTATGGATGCAATGTGCCGATGGCAGCCTTGCCGCTCTCTCCCTCGCCCCATGTACGGTCACCACGGACACCATTTCGTTCACTGTCGAGACCGATTACCCCTACGGAGATACGATCACTATTACAGCAACCTCAGGGAGTGCGAACTTGCTAGTCCCAATCCCTTTATGGGCAACGGGCGCAACAATTAATGATGAGCTTGTGCAGACGGGCCGTGGACGTTTTGCTAAGATATCGCTTTCACCTGAAAACCCTCAGACACTTCATCTCCCTTTCACTGTTTCCACCTGTCGTTTCTTCTCCGCAGATGGAGTTGCAATCTACGTGGGGCCGCTGCTTTTTGGGCTGAAGATCGGCGAGGATGTGCGCCCCGATGGGCCGGAGCCGTGGGCGGATCGTGAGGTGCACCCGACCACGCCGTGGAACTACGCGCTCGATCTGAGCAAACCGCTCGTGCTAGACAAAGAGGCGCTGACGATCACGGCGACGGGGCACCGGGTTCCGGAATGGGGCCTGGAAAAACACGCCGCTGGGCCACTGCCAAAATCGCCAGTAGTAGTCACCACGCCTGCAGAAACCCTCCTCTTGGTTCCCTACGGCTCCACGCTCCTGAGAATCGCCGAATTTCCCGTCGCCGCTCCGTGAACGGAGCGGCGCCCTTCGGGGAACAAAGCCCGGAACGGGGCGGCGAAAAATCATTTTCCAACCTTTTTGCCCCCTCGGCGCTACCTTAGCTCTGGAACCTGATGCGCCCTGATCCCAACGATACTTTTCGCACGCTCTACCAAGACCACTCCCGCAATGTCTTAGGGTTTCTGGTTCGTCTCTGCCAGGGGAACCGGGCAGAGGCCGAGGATCTAGCTCAGGAGACATTTGTCGCGGCCTACGAAGCCCGGCTGCGCTACAAAGGCTTTGGCTCGCCCAAGGCGTGGCTCTTTGGCATCGCGCTACGCCGCTGGCGCGACAGCCGCCGGAAGCGCCGCGAAGAGACGGGCACAGAAGTCTCGGAAGGCACCATGCCCGCGTTTGAGCCGGGCGTCTTGGGGGCGATTACGCTAGAGGCTGCTCTGGATCGCCTGGACGACAAAGCCCGCGCGGCGCTGTTGCTAATTGGAGCGCAAGGACTCACCTACAAAGAGGCGGCGCAGGTTCTGGGCGAGCCCCTCGGCACCGTCAAGTGGCGCGTCTTTGAGGCCACACGGGACATGCGCAAGCTCCTGTGCGAGAGCGAAAGAAACGAAAATGACGAATAGAGAGACAGAGAAAAATAAGCTGGTGGAGCTGGTCACCGGGCAGCTCACCGCACGTGAGGCCCATGCCCTTCGTCAGCGCGCCAAGGCCGACCCTGCGCTCGTCCGAGAGCTTCAGCGCCTGACACTTCTCTGGAGCGCCTTGCCAAAGACGGCGAAAGCGGAGGTCAGTGTCGCGCTCTGGGATCGGCTCTTTGAGGAAACCATCGCCCAGAACCCCAAGCAAGCGCGCCCTGAGAAAAGCTATGTAAGTCGCCCGTTAGTCCCTTTCTGGATTCCCGCCAGTGCCATTAGCCTACTAGGGATCGGCATCACGCTTTTCCAGCCACTCGTGTATCAGGCACCAGGGCGCGTGTTGCTCTCGCCAAAAGACAAAACCACTTCCCTCAGCGATGTCGCACTCGCCACTCGCAATAGCGTCGAGCTCTTCCGGTCGAGTCCTGTGAAAAGATCGGCCTCCGAGCACATGACCAATGGCCGCTCTCTCACGAGCTACAGTGTCACTCCTGTAGAGGCAACAACGATACTGGAAATCATCGCGGAAGGCGATAATCCCACCGCTGTCGCCGAGGAAGCGAACGCTATCATGGAGGCGGGCATCGCCAAGCTAGAGAGTCCATTGCAAGGCAAGATCATCGAGAGCGCTGTCGTCCCCGGAGCCCCCGTTCGGCCTAATAAACCCGCAAATATCACCTTCGCGGTTCTTCTTGGCTGCGCTATCGGCGGGCTTCTTCAGATTTTCCGACGGTCTTGAGTGCTGATCCGCCCACAGAACGTGGGCGTCAGGAGGAGTCGTTTCTCCGCCAGAGTATCGCTCCGCAACTCAGATGGCCGTGATACAGTGCGCTATGCAACAACAGAGTCGTCGTTTCGCCATCGTGGATGGGCTGATGGCGCTGGTATGCCTGTTCTACACAGGCACGATTGTGGTGATGAGCTGGCAGTTCTGGCCGTTTATGGTCTTTGCTCTGGTGCCGCTTCTGGCAGGAGTGAGCCTACTCTTTCGTGCCCGGCGCATCGCCTTTGGGATGCAGGTTTGCCTCGGACTAATCGGAGTGCTGATCGGCTTCTGGTGGTGCGGCATGGCGGGCATGGTTACCAATGGAGCACAAGGCTCCGAAGCCCAGAAGATCGTCCGCGAGATTCAAATGAGTGGGCTTATAGTCATCCTGCCGATCACGGCTCTGCACTTTATCTTTGCCCGCCACTTGCACTTTCGGGAGGAAGAATAACCGCAGTTGTCGAACGGAAGAGGCATGGAAGCAAAGAAGCGTGTGGTGGATAAATTTGCGACAATCTTTCCTCAGAGCCCACGAGGCGCTAACGAGAAGATTATCTACGGACATATTGGACTAGGCGGTATGGGCAGCAGCCACGTGGTGGCGGACTCGTGCGCGGCGCTGTGCGATGTGGACGCCAATCACCTTAAGGCGAATGCCGCTAAAGTGAAGGGCTCGCCGCTGCTCACCGACGACTACCGGCGGGTTTTGGAGCGCAAGGATATAGATGCCGTCACGATTGGGACACCGGATCACTGGCACGCGCTAATGACCGTGCACGCCTGCCAGGCGGGCAAGGATGTGTATTCCGAGAAACCCACTTGTAAGACCATTGAAGAGGGCCGGGCGATGATCGAGGCGGCGCGGCGCTACAAGCGCGTGGTGCAGATCGGCTCGCAGGGGCGCTCCAACCCAAGCGCCGCAGTGGCCTGCAACTACATTCGCAATGGGCAGATCGGCACGGTCAAGGAAGTCAAGCTCTGGCACCCCAATAACTATGTCTCGGACAATAGCTTTGGTAAGGAAGGCCCCGCGCCGCCCGAGCTGAACTGGGACATGTGGCTGGGGCCGATCGGATGGCGCCCTTACAATCCCGCGATTGTGCACTTTAACTTCCGCTGGCTCATGGACTCCGGCGGCGGCTTTATCCGGGATCGCGGCAACCACGCCATGTCCATCGCGCTCTGGCTCACGGGCCAAGACAACTGGGACGCGCCGGTCACGGTGACTGCAAGCGGGGAGACCAACCCCAACTCCGTCTATGATGCGCCGCTCACCATGAAAGCGACGTGGGAGTTCTCCAAGCCCCAGTGGACTCTGATCTGGGAGCAGCCTGGAGTGGTTCCCGAGCGCTTCGAGGGCGAGTGGGGCGGCACCTACACCGGCGACAAAGGCGATCTGATCGTGGCGGGTGGCGATGGCGGCTGCGCCACGGAAGAAAAAGCCAAGCTCTACACGCCCCCCGAGGGTGGCTTCAAGGCATTTCTCGAGCCCGAGAACACCGATCCCACCGAGCGGCATCGTCGTAACTGGCGGCGCTGTATTAAAACCCGGGAGAAGCCCGTGATGGATGTCGAGATCGGTGTCAAAGTGATTATTCTGCCAATTATCGCCAATATTGCCTACACACTTGGCCGCAAGCTCACCTACGACCCCAAGACCTGGAAGTTTATCGGCGACGAAGAGGCCAACCGGATGCTCTACGAACCGTACCGTGCTCCGTGGAGCTTGAAAGGAATCTAACCCATGCGCGACTCACTCCTCGCCGCCGCCGATCTCATGGCGGGCACCGATAAAGTTCAG
>NZ_JAYUPA010000407.1:0-1775 GCF_043760365.1 Armatimonas sp. | reverse complement strand
GCGATCCCTCCCCAGGAAGCGGTGGGCTTGTCATGGACATCACGGGCGCGGGGTATCTTGATCGCCTGTGCTCGGAAGGCAAGTTTTTTGACGGAAGGGGTAAGCAAAACCGTCACCGCACTGGCTAGCAGCGCTGCATACGCCATCGGGCTGAGAAGATTCATCTACCGCAATAATACCGCGTCCCAGCCCTCGGCGTTACGCTGGGGGGGCTCTGGCAGACAAACTATTTCCACACCTGCCGCCTCCAGAACCTCACGCGCCCAGCCCTCAGGCCCATCGCCAAAGAACACGACTCGTACAATGCCCGCTCCGACGATCATCCTAGCACAGACATGGCACGGACGGCACGTCGTGTACATCGTCGCACTTTTGGTGTGAACTCCATGAAGCGCTGCCTGCGCAATTGCATTTTGCTCGGCGTGCAGTGTGCGGATGCAACGCCCGTCTTCCAGCAAACACCCCACTTCGGTGCAGTGTGGCTGCCCCGGCGGCGAGCCATTGTAGCCCGTCGTGAGAATACGCCGATCCCGCACGATCACCGCCCCGACATGGCGTCGCTCACACGTCGAGCGCGTCGCCACCTCACGGGCAATGCTCAGAAAATACTCATCCCACGAGGGGCGCACAGTAGGGCTATGCTGCTTCAAGAATCCCATCAAGCTCCGTGGTTGTCAGGGCTAAAATAACACTGAGATTAAGTTCTTCCTGGGGGGTGAGCGAGGTGTGCAGCACCTGTCTCAGAACTTGTTGACGCTCTCGGGCGTTCATTGTATCGAAGCCATCCCAGATGACATGTCCGCTGAGACGCGCCGAGAGAGGCACTTCTTCCAGCAGCATCTGGGCACCAGGAAAGCGTGCCTGAATCACTTGTTCCACTTTGTTTTTGAGAGTTCCCATCGTTCCAATCCTATCGTCATAAGAGCGTCTACACCATCGTAGAGTATTTCCCAATTTGGCTTGAGAATATCTCCTGAGAGATGCTGTTGCCCGTTTTTGAAAAGCCCATGCTGGTTCAAGAATTTTCGTAAACTTGATGCGGAGCGATAACGGTGTGCATTGCTCCAACGGCGGTAGACATCGCTGAGTGCTGCTTCGAGATGGTCTTGCTGCCTGGAGGGCATAAAACGGAAGAACTGCCCACTTGCTGCCAGTTGCCTGAGGTCGTGTTTGTCATCGAACTTAGCATCTACGAGAGTCATATAGGCGCGAAACAGACACTCCACGGTAACACCTGCGAGATAGTACGTGAGCGGATAGTGTCGTATCTCATCCAGGGTGAGCCGTTGTAGCTCGGCAAAATGTTCTCGCGCAGCAAGTAGGTACTCCTGGGCAAGCTCATCGCGCTGAGTGTCTGTCAGTCCTCGCATGGAACTACCCCCAAGCCGGAAATCTGTTGCAGAGGGCCTTGACTTCCTCGCGGATTCCGGCGATCAGGGCATCGTCGTGGCGTTGCTCTAGGGCGCGGTTGATCAGCTCGGCGATAATCGGCATCTCGGTCTCGGTCATGCCACGTGTCGTGACGGCGGGCGTCCCGAGGCGCAGGCCGCTGGTCTTGAACGGGGGATTGGGATCGTTAGGGATAGCGTTCTTGTTGGCCGTGATTCCTGCAAGATCCAGCACCTCTTGCGCCCGCTTGCCGTTGAGCTTCTTGGCGCGTAGGTCCACGAGCATCAGGTGATTGTCCGTGCCACCGGAGACCAACCTAAAACCATGGCTTACGACGGCCTCGGCGAGCGCCTTAGCGTTCTTACGAATCTGTGCCTGGTAGGTGG
>NZ_JAYUPA010000406.1:0-14903 GCF_043760365.1 Armatimonas sp. | reverse complement strand
CGGCCAAAGCAAAGGCAGAAGGTTAAACAATGGCAGAGACTAGAGTTTATGCAACCGGCAAGCGCAAGTGCGCTATCGCCCGTGTCTGGCTTGCGCCGGGCGATGGGACGATCTCAATCAATGGTAAGACGGTGATGGAGTACTTCTGCCGCCGCACCCTGGAAGCGCTGATCCACCAGCCTTTCGCAGCCACTCGTAGCGAGGGGCGTTATACCATCTTCGCCAAGACCAAGGGCGGCGGAATCTCCGGTCAGGCCGGGGCACTGCGCCATGGTATCAGCAAAGCACTGGTAGAGTTCGATCCCGAGCTCCGCCCCGTGCTGCGCCGCAATGGCTTCCTGACCCGCGACCCGCGTGTCAAGGAATCCAAGAAGTACGGTCGTAAGCGCGCACGTCGCGGATTCCAGTTCAGCAAGCGTTAATTTAATGTCGCTCCGCGACAGAAGATTGATTGCTTTTTGCCCGGTAGGTAATTTCCTACCGGGCTTTTCTATGCCACTGTGCAACGACAAGACCCGGAACGCTGAGAAAGAAATACACCCGGCAGGGCTCGAACCTGCGACCCTCCGCTTAGTCGTGACCATGAGAATTGAACTCATTTTACTGCCTGTGGTCACGGAAGGCGGATGCTCTATCCGCTGAGCTACGGGTGCTTCGGTGCTATTTTATCACACGATTTCCCGTCCAGCGGTAGGCGGTAATGGTCGTTTTTTGCCGGAGGGTCGCGCCTCTTTCGTTGCGCTCCGTCCGTGTGGCGACCTCTCTGATCTGGTTGGGACGGCCCGTGGGATCGTGGGGAAAGATTAGCTTGTAGGTACTATTGCCCACTTCATTTGCACTAGAGAGGACACGCGGCCCTAGAACAAGCTGGTTGCCTTTCTGGAGCAAGACCACCTCGCCATTGGGGTAGTCGCAGGCTTCATAGGTGAATTTTAAGCGGAAAATGCGTGCAACTCTGGTCAAACCCTGCCCATCAGTGGCGAGAACTCCAAGGGAGTAACCGAAGCGATCGGTCTCCTGAACCTCAATGGTGGGGAAGCGCAGGACGCTGCCTCCCGTGTGGAGGCGCGCTTCAAGCTGGCGTAGCTTGCCCTGACCTGTTCCGATGACACGGGTAAGAAAGACGTGGCCGTCGGAGAGGGGATAGAAGGCATTGGCAAGCTCGCCGCCCCAGAGTGTTCGAGGCTGCCCGGCTACCTGCACCTCGTAGAGACTGTCGGTATAACCGGAGACTGTCTGTGTTTTTTCGAGCTGCTTGGTAACCGTCACCACGGTGCCATCAGACCAGCGACGCGTTGTGGCACCCGCGACAAATCGCCCATATTCCCAGCATTGCATACCGTGGGTTATACCGTAATTATCACGAGGGTGCCGCAGCTTTAGTTAAGAAATCGGCGGAGATAGTCGCGAGAGAACTTTAGAAAGTCGTAGCGGCGTGGGCCGGTGTAGAGGGCACTGTGCGGCTCGATACAGACCGCGCCCTTGTAGCCCGCGTGGTGGAGCAGGCCGAAGAACTCCTCCCAGCGGATCGAGCCCAGCCCTGGATTTGGGTCCGCGACAAATTTACCACCGACTTCCAGCACATCTTTCGCATGAGCGTGCTTCAGATGCGGCGCGGCGTGGTAGAGCTCCGCCTTCCAGTCGCGATGCATCTGCGTGGGGTGCGACGGATCGAACTTCACTCCCACACCGGGTGCAAGCGGTAGGGCTTCGTCCCAGGCCGTGGGCCGATCCACGACATTTTCCCAGTGGCAGTTGTAGAATGCCGGGGTCAGCCCGAGCTGCTGGGCATCATGGATCAGAGGGAGGAGCTTGCGGACGCCGACTGTAGGCGTGACGGCACCGGAGCCGCTCCCAAATACCACAATGGGTGCCCCAAGAACGGCTGTCAGCGCGATTACCCGCTCTAGCCGCACCAATCGCTCCTCTCCCGTGGCCTCATCGAAGTAATTCTGCCCAAAGAGGGAGACTGCCGCCAGCATGATCTTATGCTCCGTCAGCGCGGTTTTAAAGGCACTACTGTCATCAAAAAGCGGTGTGTCACCAAAGAGCGCCAGCTCTAAACAATCAAACCCCTCGGCGGCGGCAAAGGCGACGTCCTCGACGCGTCCATCGGTTAAGAATCCTAGTGTCATGCTAGATAGTTTACGCTAAAATAGCAGGAAGGAGAAGGGCTGATGTTCTGTCAGAAGTGTAATGCGCGTAACGAGTCGGATCAGAAGTTCTGTGGGGAGTGTGGTGTGAAGCTGGAGCCACGGCCCGATCCTATTGCGGTGGAGGGCCAAGAGGGAGCGTACTACTGCTCGCGTCATCCCAAAATCACAACACTGATCCGCTGTGGCCGCTGTGATACCCCGATTTGCCAGCGCTGCATGGTCTTTGGCCCCGCAGGTAACCGCTGTCGTGCCTGCGCAAAGAATCGTGTCCCCATCCGACCGCGCGGTGTTGCGCATGAGGTCGCTCGTGGCGTCTCCAATGTCGCCAACAGCGGGCGCGGCTTCTGGCTCTTCGCGTTCTGGGCCATGATCCTGCGTTTCCTCTCCAACCTCTTCGGTGGCCGCTGGTTCTAATTGACTGGGGCCTGAAAGTCCCCCTCTGAACCGCCTGCGGCGAAGCGGGCCGAGCCCGCAGGGAATGAAAAAATGGAGTTTTTAGCTTTGTGCTGCTCGTTGCTGGCGCTCCCACTCGGCGCGGAATTCTGGGAGGGTGAACATTGTTGCCAGCTCGGCTTCATATAAGTAATCCAGCGTGTTTATGACTTCAATCGCGAGTGCTTCTAATATCTGATTATCGCGTTTCTGGCAGTATTCAAGGACATAATGCAGGATAAGCACCCAACGGGATACGAGCGAATCTACATCAATCCAGGTGTCTGTGTCGTTTCCCATGATGTTGTCAAGTAGCTCAGTCTCAAGCATTTCTGCACGATCTGTGGGAAGAAGCTGACCGAGTTTCAGGCTACACTCAATCTCTTCCCGAATGGTTAGGTAGAGACCTTGGTGTTCCTGCGAAACTTCCGCATCAATGCTCTCTCGGGCAAGCTCTGTGAGGGCATCCACACAGGAGAGCCCAAAACGGATACATGCTAGAGGCGAGAAGTTCTCCAAAAGTTTTGGAAGCTCACGCTCATAGTCCTTGTAGGATTGAACCTGAGTGCTTGAACTCTCTGGCGGCGGGATTCGTGGAAGGCCGACGATGTAGGCAGAATCGACACCAATCTGAAGACCGAAAATCGTTGCCTGTGGCTGTCTTTCACGAAGCCGGTTTGCGGCAAGCTGGGCAAACTCAGCATCTAACTCAAAATCACCCGTCAGAATATCCAAAACCACGAACTTCCCGTAGTTGGCCTCTGTTTCCAGTAACTCTCGAATCTTTGCGTTGTAGAGTTCCTCGCCCGTTGCTACTATTTCTAGCGCCGTCATAGACTTATTCACTCCGTGCGGGCTCGGCCCGCTTCGCCGCAGGCGGCTCAGAGGGGGCCGTTCCTGGCCCCTGATCTGCCCCGATCGGGTCAACGTCCTCGTAGGCTGGCTCGAATGTCCCGCCGCCGCTCCTCGGCTTTGGGATCGGGTGGGGGCGGCGGCTCCTTGAGGGCTTTTTCCAGAAGCTCGACCAGCTCCTCAGTCTGGGCGAGGACTTTGCTGCTCTGGATATTCATCACCACTTTACTCGGCTGGAACTCGTAGCCTTGCTGGGCTTTGAAGGCGGCGCTGAGCGCACGAACGGAGTGCTTAGGCAGTGCGACGCCGGGCTTGAACGTGAGGATTACTTGCCGCGCCTCGGTCTGGATGCCTGAAATACCGATCTCCGCACAGCGCAGGCGCAGGCGCAAGAGGCCCAGCGCGTTCCAGACCGGCGGCGGCGGGTCGCCGAAGCGGTCCTCGAACTCATCTTGCAGGCGTGCCACATCCACTTTGTCTCTCACGGCGGCGAGTTTTTTGTACATCAGAATACGCTGCGGCTCGGCGGGGATGTAGGCTTGCGGAATGGTTGCAGCCACGGGCAAGTCCACGGTTGGTAGCGGAATGTCCTCTTTATCGGGTTCCTCGCCTTTTAGTTCGTGAATCGCTTGTTCTAGAAGCTGAATGTAGAGATCGAAGCCCACGTTGCTGACCGTGCCACTCTGCTCCGCGCCGAGTAGGTTACCCGCGCCGCGTAGCTCTAAGTCGCGGAGTGCAATTTTATAGCCACTGCCCAGCTCGGTGAGCTCGCGGACGGCATCCAGGCGCTGCTCGGCAATGGTGGTGAGGCTCTTGCCCTTGCGGTAGAGAAGGTAGGCGAAGGCCTGCACTTTTGCCCGGCCCACGCGGCCCCGGAGCTGGTAAAGCTGGCTTAGACCGAGCTTGTCAGCGTTGTCAATGATAATGGTGTTGACATTGGGGATGTCGAGGCCCGACTCCACAATGGTTGTGCAGACCAGCACATCAAATTTTTTATGGTAGAACTCGAACATCGTGTCCTCGAGCTCGTCGTTGCCCATCTGCCCGTGCGCCACTTTGCAGCGCGCGGTGGGCACGAGCTGCTCGATGTGATTGGCGATGTGGTAGATGCTCTCCACTCTATTGTGCAGAAAATACACCTGGCCACCCTGGTCAAGCTCGCGCAGAATGGCCTCACGGATCAGCAGATCATCGAACTCCTTGACGAAAGTCTTGACGGCAGTGCGGCCCTCCGGCGGATCGTTGATGAGCGACATGTCCCGGATACCGGAGAGCGACATGTGCATGGTTCGGGGAATGGGCGTGGCGCTCATGGCGAGGACGTCCACGCTCTTGCGGAGCTGCTTGAGCCGCTCTTTGTGCGTCACGCCAAAGCGCTGCTCCTCGTCCACGATCACCAGGCCAAGATCCTTGAACTCGACATCTTTTGAGAGCAGTCGGTGGGTGCCAATAACAATGTCCACGCCGCCGACTCTGAGATCCTCGATGGTCTTGGTGTGCTCCTTGGCGCTACGAAAGCGCGAGAGCTGGTCCACGCGAACCGGAAACGCGGCGAGGCGCTCACTAAAAGTCTGGAAGTGCTGTGATGCTAAGACCGTGGTGGGGCACAAGACCGCCACTTGCCGACCCTCGCTGGCGACTTTAAACGCAGCGCGCATCGCCACCTCGGTCTTACCAAAGCCCACATCGCCGCAGATCAGCCGGTCCATCGGGCGAGGGGACTCCAAGTCGCGCTTGACGTCCTCGATAGCCGCGAGCTGATCGGGGGTCTCCGTGTAGGCAAAAGACTGCTCCATGTCGTGAATCCAGGGGGTGTCGGGAGCGTAGGCATAGCCCTCGATGGCCTGACGGGCGGCATAGAGCGCGATGAGCTCGCCCGCGATCTCCTTGACCTGCCGTTTGGCCCTCGCTGTCGCCTTGAGCCATTCGGTGCCGCCTAGCTTGTTCACCGACGGCGACCCGCCCTCCGAGCCGATGTATTTCTGCACCCGGTCTACCTGGTCCACGGGGACATAGAGCCGGTCACTGCCCTCGTAGGCAATCACCAGGAACTCTTTTTCCACGGGGGGAGCACCGGGAAATGGAGCCGTGTTCATCTTGGTCAGGCCCGCATAGATACCGATGCCATGGTGGATATGCACCACATAGTCACCAGACTTTACGTCCAGCAGGCTTGTGATCCGCATTCCCTCACGGAACTCCCTCCGCTTCGCCTGCTTCTTAAAACGATGCCGGTCGCCAAAAAGCTCCGTGTCTGAGAGCACCACGAGGTTGGCCTCGGGGAGCCGGAACCCCGCAGTGATCAGTCCATCAATCAGCCTGACTTTCGCACTCTCCTGAATACCAAAGCCACGCAGACGCGGTGCCTGCGCGGAGATCAGAAGCACACGGGCACCATTGGTTGTCCAAGTGTCAATGGCCTCCTTGAGGGGGCCGGGCCGCCCGCCGAAGCTCTCCGCGGGGGCACCTTGAACGCTGAGATGGAGCGATGGGGAAAGAAAAGGCAGAGCGCGCGCTAGGAGCGTGAGTAGTAGAGTAGGGCGAGCCGCCGTGAGCGGACGGAGGGTTGCCTCAAAGTCTGCCCAGAGTGGCGTTGTCACCGGTAATATCTCTCCGCGCTCGGCGCGGCCTGCCAGGCTCTTTTGGATTCCCTCCAGCAGGCGCTCTGAATAGGGCGCCAGTTGCGCGGGCTCATCTAGGACGAGAATGGCGTCCTCGGGAAGATAGGTCGCAGTCGGAACAGCATCAGGGTGAATCAGGGGGAGATAGCGCTCGACGCCACCGAAGTAGTTTGCTAGGCCCAGCTTGACGATATCGCCCTCGGCACTATCGCGCAGCTTCTCGGCGCGGCTCACCTCAAAGTTTTTAAGCGTGCTTGTCAGCTGTTTTTTTAGAATCTCCTGGGCAACGGCCATGCGCTCGCGGGTAAAGGCCATCTCGTGGGCGGCGACAATAATAATTTGCTCTTGCTTACCCTCGCTGCGCTGGCTCTCGGGGTCAAAGGGGCGGATGCTCTCGACTTCATCGCCAAATAAGTCAATACGTACAGGCACGCTCACATCGGCGGGCCAGACATCTAAGAGATCACCGCGTCTGGCAAATGTCCCGGGAAGCTGCACCAGCTCCGTGCGCCGGTAGCCGAAAGCATTGAGACGCGCCGCCGTTTGATCCAGTGAGAGTGTGTCGCCCACCGTAACAGTGAGTCGGCGCGTCTTAAGCACGGCAGGCGGTGGCGCGAGCTGTAGCAGGGCTGCCGTGGTGGTCACTAAGACACGGGGGCTGATTCCCTGTGCCAGATCCCCGAGTAGGCGTACGCGTTTGCCCGAGCCGCGCACATCCCGCTCTGAGTCGGCGTCATCCAGAAGAAGGTTGAGCGAGCTCGGGAGACGCTCCAGTGTAGTACCTGGAGGAAGAAAGAGCGCGAGATCATCGGCGAGGCGCGTGGCGGCATCGTCGGTGTAGGTCACGAGGATCAGTGGCTTTTTCAGGTCTTCCTGAAGTCGGGCCAGAAGCCAGCCCCGTGCGGCGACAGGCATTCCTTCGAGCTGGACAGCACAGAAACCCTGCCGCAGTGCTTCTTCTGTCTGCGCCAGGGTCTTCCAGCCATCCGCGAGCGAGAGCAGAGCGGTTAAGTTCATGGACATGAGATTATACCCCGTGATAAACTGCCCCAAGCTTCTGCGAAGAAGTGGGAAGAGTAAGTAGGTAGGTTTCGCCAGAGAAGAAGGGTCGTCGGCTGAGAGCCCTTTTCGAAAAACACTTGCTGAATGTCGCCCACGGAGCAGGACGGGTTGCGCCCGAAATAGCGCACGTAAGTGCGGAGTCCCCCCGACCCCCGATAACAGGGGCCACAGAGGATTCCGAACCGGGGTGGTACCGCGCGAGCGACTCTAAATTTTCTGGAGCCCCGCGTCCCTGGGCTATGTTGCCCGAGGACGCGGGGCTTTTTGTTCGCCGATTGAAATCGGCGTGTGCAATGGCTTCGTCCCTCAGCCGCAAAGCCCGTGCCGGGCTACAAATATCCCCAGCCCGGCACGGGCTTCGCAGCCGAAGGCTATTTAGACGCCCAATTCTATTGGGCGGAGGCAAAGGTATATGGAACTCTCGACACGTTACGAGCCGCAAGAGGCGGAGGCGGCGATCTATGCGCAGTGGCTCGCTGCCAACAGCTTTCAGGCGACGCCCGATAGCCGCCCGCCGTACTGCATCACGATCCCCCCGCCCAATGTTACGGGGGCACTGCACATGGGCCATGCGCTCAACCACACGATCATGGACACGCTGGGGCGCTGGAAGCGCATGCTCGGCTTTAATGTGCTCATCCTGCCCGGCACCGACCACGCGGGGATCGCCACGCAGGCGGTGGTGGAGCGCAAGCTCAAGCAAGAGGAGCGCAAGACCCGCTATGATCTGGGCCGCGAGGCGTTTACCGAGAAAGTGTGGGAATGGAAAGAGGAGTACGGCAACAAGATCGTGAGCCAGATGCAGCGCCTAGGCTGCGGCTACGACTGGAGCCGCCTGCGCTTCACCATGGACGAGAGCTACGTGGAGGCGATTCACACGGTCTTTGAGAAGCTCTACGCTGATGGCTATATCTACATTGGGGAGCGCATGGTGAACTGGTCGCCAGGCTTTCAGAGCGTGATCTCCGATATCGAGATTGACAGCCGCGAGGAAGACGGTTTTCTCTGGCACCTACGCTACCCCTACTCGGATGGCAGTGGGCATATTATTGTGGCCACCAGCCGCCCTGAGACCATGCTCGGCGACACAGCCGTGGCGGTGAGCCCCAAGGACGAGCGCTACAAGAGTGTTCTTGGAAAGACGATTACTCTGCCGCTGGTGGGCCGCGAGGTTCCGATCCTAGCCGATGACTTTGTAGACCCCGCGTTTGGCACGGGCGCGGTGAAGATAACCCCGTTTCATGACCCGAACGACTACGAAATGGGCAACCGGCATCAATTAGAACGCATCGAGGTGATCGGACCCGACGCTAAGATGACAGAGAATGCGGGAGTCTACGCCGGGCTGGATCGCTTCGAGGCTCGCAAGCAGATTGTGGCGGACTTGGAGGCACTTGATTTGCTGGAGAAGATCGAGCCGTATCGCCACACCGTGCCCTACTGCGACCGCTCAGGTGCCGTGATTGAGCCACGCCCCTCCAGCCAGTGGTTCTGCAAGATGGGCGGCACCGAGATGGTGAACACGTCCATTGAGGTCGTGCGCGACGGCTCGATTCGCTTTTTGCCCGAGCGCTACCGCGAGATCTACCTGCGCTGGATGGAGAACATTCGGGACTGGCCGATCTCACGTCAGCTCTGGTGGGGGCATCGCCTGCCCGTGTGGCGCAAGACCGACTCCAACCCCGAGGAGGCAGGCTCTTGGGTCTTCGCGCGGACAAAAGAAGAGGCAGAGGCCACACTCGACAGCACCGATGTTCTACAATCGGACGACGTGCTTGATACGTGGTTTAGCTCCGCGCTATGGCCTTTTGCCACGCTGGGCTGGCCGCATACCGAGACTGATCTGAACTACTACTATCCCACGAGCCTACTCTCCACGGCGCAAGAGATTCTCTATCTCTGGGTGGCGCGTATGATCATGACGGGTGAACTCTTTATCGGCAAGAAGCCCTTCGATGATGTCTACATTCACGCGACGGTGCTAGACGAGCACGGGCGGCGTATGAGCAAATCTAAAGGCAATGGCATTGACCCCGTGGAGCTGATCGATCTCTACGGGGCCGATGCGCTGCGTTTCGCGCTGGCACGCGAGGCGGGGCAGCGCCAGGACATTCGCTTCAAGCCCGTGAAGGCGGGTAAACAGGAGCAAGTGGAGCAGGCGCGCAACTTTGCCAATAAGATCTGGAACGCCAGCCGCTTCGTCATGATGAACCTCGGCGATTTTGTCCCGAGCCAGTATGACCCGAGACCCGAGACCCTGGCCGACGAATGGATTATTCATCGGCTTAACAAAACTGCACATCTAGTGAATGACGGATTTGAAACTTATAACATAGATGATGCAATGCGGGCACTTTACAGCTTTGTCTGGGATGATTTCTGTGATTGGTATATTGAGGCATCAAAACCAAGACTTCAAGCTGGTGAAGAATCTGTCAAGCATGTTTTATGGTTTGTATTAAATGAAACTTTGCGCCTTCTTCATCCTGTAATGCCACATCTTACAGAAGTGATATGGCAAGAGTTGCCTGGCGCAAAAGAAAAAGCCGGTGTTTTGTTCTTAACACAAGCCGAGTTTCCAACAGGGGATCCTGCTTATAGTTATCCCCATGCGGAAGCTCAGTGGGAGGTGGTTCAAGAAATCACGACGGCGATTCGTAATGTCCAGGCCGTCAACAACCTCAAGAAAGGCGGCGAGGCGCTTGTGGAGACCACGAGCCCCGAAGTTCTAGAGAGCAATCGCTCGATTATCGAGTTCCTGACGCGCTTCACGTTAGTGCTAGCTCCCCCGTTATCGGGGGCAGGGGGGGACGGCTACCTACAGCCGACGCGCTTTGGGGATGTACGTCTCCCGCGCCCGGAGGTCACTGCGGAGGAGCTTGCTGCCGAAAAGCTGCGCATTGAAAGCGACTTGGCAAAGATTCTCCTGGATCTTGTTGTGCTCAACAAGCGCCTCGACGATCCCAGCTTTGCCGAGCGTGCTCCCGAGGCCGTGGTGACCAAGACACGGACGCAGCACGCCGAGCTTCTCGAAAAACAAGGCAAACTCACCGAGCGTCTAGCACAGCTCTGAGCCTGTGGCTAGGGGAGGCGCAGAGATTCCGGGGTCTCCCCCACGACGTAGAATGAGCCGGTGACGATAACGCGCAGGGGGCTCTGAAGTGCCGTTTGGATCGCATCAGGAACGTGGGGGAGACATACAACCGGCAGGCCAAGAGCCGCTGCGGCTGCGGCTACCTCGGTGGCGGGAATGGGTTTGAACGCGGGCTCCGTGGCGATCACGGCATGAAGTAGCGGTGCCAGAACGGCCAGAAACGGGGCGGGATCATGGGTCTGTTTGGAGCCGATCACGGCGGTAAACTTCTCCCCAGGAAACTCCTCCTGAAGTGCCGCCACGAGAGTGTGAGCCCCGTCTTCGTTGTGCGCTCCATCTAGGATTAGCCGCCCGCCCTGACAGATCTGAAAGCGCCCGGGGAGCGTGGCGGTCTCCAGACCCGTGCGAATTGCACTCTCGGGAATCTCAAGCGTCCGCGCGATCCCTGTGGCGGTGCTGGCGTTGACCCGCTGGTGGGGGCCACGCAGCGAGAGATGCGTGCCACTTGGGAAGGCATCGTCGTGAACATGCACCAGAGGCACGGCTTCTTCTCGCGCTTTTTTCGTGATTGCAGCGAGCGCCTCAGGCTCAGTGACGGGCGTGATGCAAGCGCGCGTGCCATGCTTCAGAATCCCCGCTTTCTGGCCCGCGATCTCCCCCAGCGTGTTGCCCAGCAAACTCACGTGGTCAAAACCAATACTTGTGATCGCAGCCACGAGCGGCGCCGGGATGATATTGGTCGAGTCGTAGGTGCCGCCAATCCCAACCTCAATCACCGCAAAGTCCACACCGGCCTCGGCGAAGTGCTTGAAGGCAACGGCGGTCTTGAGCTCAAACTCCGTGATTGCCCCGTACTCGCTGCCATTCATCGCCTCTACAAACGGAGCCAGCTCCTCTACATGCCGTGCCAGATCCGCTTTTGTGATTGGGAGCCCGTCCACCATCCAGCGCTCCCGCACATCAAAGACATAAGGCGAGAGATAGGCTCCCACACAGTAGCCCGCCGCTTGTAAGATCGCCGCCGTCATGATAGTCACCGAGCCCTTCCCATTGGTGCCTGCAATATGCACACAACGTAGCGTCTCTTGGGGAGAGCCCACGTGTGAGAGCAGCATCTTGAGACGTGCCGGGTCTTTGCGGGGAGAGAAAGTGATGCGGTTGGCGAGATAGAGAACCGCCTGGTCGAAAGTCACAAATACTATTCTACCGTGTGGCCTAAGAGAAAAATCCGAATGCGCCGAATATGAAACTAACTATGCGAGAAAGTACATTTATAAGATCTAGCGCACGTGCATTTACGCTGATTGAGATTATGGTGACACTGATGATTGTCACGACTTTACTCGCCATTGCCGTGCCACAGTTTCTACGGGCCCGTGAGGTTGCACGATCAAGTGGCTGTGTGAAAAATCTCAATACCATTCAGCTCGCCAAAGAGCAGTATGCCATGGATAACCATATGGGAGTGGGGGCGACGATGCCCGCTTTGTCCGTGCTCTGTGGAGCAGGAACAACCACCTATATCAAGCATCTACCTGTGTGTCCATCAAGTGGAACCTATACTGTTGGGGATCTTTCGACCGATCCCACCTGTTCGGTAGGGACATCCATTGGCGCCACCGCACCCTTAGCGCATGTTATCCCTTAAACATTAGCTCAGAAACTCTAGCGTGAGGCGCTTGAACTCCCCAGACAAAACCAAGCTCAGGTGATCCGTTCCGGGCACTGTCACGAACTCCGCATCAGGAAGTGCTACGCGAAGGCGCTCTGTCTCCGGCATGAAATGATCGTGCTCCGCGAGAATCACCCGTGTGGGAACCGTCAGTGGGCGCAGGTCATCCACACGCCCTGGCCAACCGGGCCCCCGCATCATCGCGGCGAGTGCCTTCAGGTCGTTGTTGGTCTTTGCGGCAAAACTGCGAAACTGCCTTCCCACAGGCGACTCGATGCTCTCGGGGCTGTCAGTCTCCAGAGCCTGTGCGATCGTGCTGGGAAGCATTGGGATGTTCTTCGTCCGCAGCACTTTATCCCCGATTCCCGCCAGCACCAACCGCCGCACGCGCTCCGGGTAGAGCATGGCGTATTGCAGCGCGAGCCCTCCGCCCATGGAGAAGCCTAAGAGATCCGCAGGAGTTGCTTTTGCATCGTCCTGGACGGCGGCAATATCGCGGCAGAGCTTGCTGGGCCAGTAGGCATCGTAGGTAAGAAACTTACTGCTTCGCCCGTGACCCCTCAGGTCCGGCCCGATCACCTGCCTGCCGGTTTCTACAAACGCCTGTGTCCAGCCGACCCCGTGCCAGTTGCGCCGAAATGAGCTGGAGAAGCCATGCAGCAGAATTACCGGCGCACCCGTGCCGTGCACCTCATAGCGAATCGTCGCCTCCTCGCTCACGACCTCATGCGTCGAAAACTCCCAGCTCATTTAGGGAATCCGGAAGACCGTAATCTGTGGTTCCGTCTCTGTCAGCCCCCAAGCAATCAGGCCATCAAGGCTTTCGGGTTCGAGTAAGTGGAAGAGGAGGGCCTGTAGAGGTTGAGCGGTGGAGACAATCCAACCGCCTATATTACCCGTTGTGGGGGAGTCCCACTCTCCTTCGACTTGAACTTGCTTATGCCCTTGGAACGCAACACGGCCGACGGTTTTTTGCCGTATGACAAAGACTTGGACGGGTTTGGTATAGGGAGCTTCGAGCGCCTTCATCTGAATCCCATGGCGCTGGAGTAGGGCGATCACGCTGTCATCGTGGACCAGGTAGGCTTTGGGCACCGGGCGTGTTTTAGTTGTCTTGAAGCGATCCCAGATAGGGAGGGCAACTTGCTCGATTTCTTTAGCGGCTTTCCGGTGGTCAATCTCGCTCTCAGGGCGGGGCTTCTCTAAGGGAATGGTTTCGGTGCCACGCGGTGCCATCTCAAAGCGAACACCCAGCTCACTCCGGCGGCGCTTGTCGGCATCTTTGACGAGCTTCTGGATCTTGGTGCTGTCTTTGGCGGCTTCCTCTAGCACGGCGAGCACAAAATCGTAGGTCACTTTGACACGGGTCTCGAAGGGCAAGAAACTCGCCGCCTCGGAGAGCACGGAGAGGCGACCCCGTAGGCCCGCGTAGTTGGTGACATAGCGTGGCTCCTCGCCAAAGGTCGCCCAGACGCGCTCGGTGCCGCGCCGCTCGGTGTTGCCGTAGTCGAAGAGTTTCCAGGCTTTGTCTTTGTCGAGCTTCTTGCGCACCGTGGGCAGGAGCGTGTCACGAACATAGGCCAGTACGTCCGGGTCGGTGTTGGGGCTGAGGGGAGGGGAGTAGGTCAGATGAAACCCATGGCGTGTGCCGTTGGTGGTGTGTAGGTCGAGCACAAGCGCTGGGTCGTGCTTGAGATAAATATGTTCCAGAACGCCACGCATCTCCGGCGACTCAGCCTTCATGCAGTCTCTGTTTAGATCAAGCCCCGCGCCGTTCGCCCGCTCACCGATCAGCTCAGGGCCGTCTTGCGAGCCTCGATTGCGCTTGCCATCTCCCCATTTCTCGTTGCCATCGCAGTTGTAGATCGGGCAGACAAAAAGCGTGAGTTTCTCTAAAAGTTTGGGGTGCGTTTTTGGCAAGTCTCGGAGCAGCATCAGCGCCGCTTCTTTGCCCTCGACCTCCCCCGCGTGGATATTGGCCTGGACATAGACCTTTAGCTTTCCCTTGCCGATAGTCACCAGCGGCACTTTTCGGCCCTGGTCGCTGGTTGCTATCCAAGTAACGGGCAGCTTAAGCGCTTCCAGAAACGCGATCACATCGTCGTACCGGCTCGTTTCCGCATAGCCCGTACGCTCGGCCCGGGTCTGAGGTCTTGCTTGAAGAGGCATATCGTCAGTGTACCCTCCGCCCAATAAAATTGGGCCTCCCCCTGGCTCGTTCCTCGCCGTCCCCCTCCGGCTTCGCGAAGGGGCAATATTTGTAGCCCGGCACGGGCTTTGCGGCACGCAGTGCCATTGTAGCCGCCGATTTCAATCGGCGGCTACTGGGCGATTAGATTACCTGCATGGGCATCAAGACGCAGAGATAATCGGCGGCGTTGTCGCCGATGGGGCGAAGAATGCCGGGGCGCAGAGGCTCGGTGAGCTCTAGGACAACGCCCTCCGTCTCGATAGCCGCCAGCACATCGCCTAGATACTTGGCATTGAACGCGATCTGGATATCATCGCCTTCACGGGCCACTTCGATCTCCTCGCGTGCCGACCCAATCGTGCCCGACTCTGCGGACATGGCGAGCTGTGCACCCTCGGTTTCTAAGACAATCCGGTTGGCGTTCTCACGGGCGACAATAGCGACACGCTTAACGGCCTTCTGGAACTCAGCGGTCTCTAATGTCAGCTTACGGTCGTGGCCGCTGGGGATGACACGCTCGTAGTTGGGGAACTGGCCCTCGATAAGCCGCGTAATTAGAGTTGTGGTCGCGACTGTCTCGCCGTTGGAGTTTTTCTTATTCACTTCGAAGCGAGCCTGCCCCTGTGCCAGCGCAATCACCACTTCGTCATCGTCGCCTGCCAGACGGCTAATCTCGTTCATGGCGCGTGCGGGAAGCACCGCCTGCCCCTGGCCCTCGCCTGCCGATGCGACACCGCCACGCACGGCGAGCCGGTGCGTGTCGGTGGCAACCATCTTGATCTGCTTGCCGTTGAAGATAAACAAGACCCCCGTTAGGATCACG
>NZ_JAYUPA010000405.1:0-4967 GCF_043760365.1 Armatimonas sp. | reverse complement strand
TGAGCCTCTCGCGATTAACGGCGCGGCAGTTTAAGAGCGCGGTCGCCGATCTGGTAGGGAGCTTCCGCCCCGGCGCGGCTGTAGGGACAGAGCGAGGGCTGAAGGCGGAGTACTTCAAGGCCAAGCGCTTCAACAACAACGAGCGCGTGCTACAGCGCACGGATCCGCAGGTGGCATTTGATTTCGGGACGGCGGGGCCGACTGCCGATCAGTTCGAGCCGCACCAGTTCTCCATCCGTTGGGAGGGTAGCCTCGTTGCCCCCGATACGGGCGATTACGAGCTGGTAGTCAAGAGCGACCACGCCGTGCAGCTCTGGGTGAACGATAGTAAAAAGTCGCTGATTGATGCCTGGATTAAGTCTGGCAAGGGTACGGAGTTTCGTGCCCCTATTTATTTGCTCGGAGGCCGTACGTACCCGATCCGGCTGGAGTTCTCGAAATCTACGGTCGGGGTGGACGATACCAAGAAAAAAGAGGGCAAACCCGCTCCTCCTGCGTTTGTGACCCTGGCCTGGAAGCGCCCGCACCTCACTGATGAGCCGATCCCGAGTCGCTGCTTGGTGCCTAGCTCGGTGCCGGAGACGTTTCTGGTCAACACGCCCTTCCCGCCGGAAGACCGGAGCATGGGCTACGAGCGCAGCAGCATGGTTTCCAAGGCCTGGGACGAAGCCGTCACCAACGCGGCGCTGGAGACAGCGCAGTTTGTGGCAACTCGTAAGTGGGGAATGGACGAGAAGGCTTTTGCCCGCACGTTTGTCGAGCGTGCGTTTCGCCGCAAGCTCACCGATGCCGAGGTGCAGCGCTACGTAGCGCGGCACTTCACCCAAGCGCCTGATACGGAGACCGCTCTCAAGCGCGTGGTCTTGCTCACGCTCAAGTCGCCGTTTTTCCTCTACCGGGAGAACAACACGGCCTCCAAGCTCGCGCTGACCCTCTGGGACTCGCTGCCCGATGAGGCGCTGCTCAAGACCGAGCTGGCGACTCCCGAAGCGGTTCGTTCGCAGGCGGAGAAGATGCTGGCCGATCCGCGCACCTGGAGCAAGGTGCGTGAGTTCTTGCTAACGTGGCTAAAAGTGGATCAGTACCCCGACCTCGCCAAAGATAAAAAACGCTTTCCTGAGTTCGATGAAGCCGCCGCGTCGGACTTGCGGACATCGCTGGAGCTGTTTTTAGAGAACACGGCCTGGGGCGAGAAGTCTGATTTCCGTGAGCTGCTGCTCAGCGACAAGATCTATCTCAACGGACGGCTTGCGAAAGTCTATGGCGCGTCGCTGCCGTCGGATGCGCCGTTTCAGCCGGTGAGCCTGGATGGCAAGAGCCGCGCGGGGGTCTTGACTCAGCCGTACATGCTCGCCAGTCTAGCCTACTTCTCCACCAGCGACCCCATTCACCGGGGCGTGCTCATCACCCGAAACTTCCTAGGCCGCGTCCTCGCCCCGCCGCCGATTGCCGTCACGCCCACGCCCGCCGACTTGCAGCCCAAGCTCACCACCCGCCAGCGCGTCTCGATCCAGACCAAGCCCGCCGCCTGCGTCTCCTGCCACCAGATGATCAACCCGCTCGGCTTCCCGCTGGAGCGCTTCGATGCGATTGGGAAGCTGCGCGAGAAAGAAAACGACCAGCCGATTGACGCCACCGGCACCTATCAGACACGCAAAGGGACAGTGCAAAAATTCAACGGCCCCCGCGAGCTAGCCCAGTTCCTCGCCAGCAGCGAGGAAGTCCACGCCACTTTCGTCGAGCGCCTCTTTCAGTTCGTCACCAAGCAGCCCATCCGCGCCTACGGCCCTAAAACCTCGCTGGAGCTTCAGAAGCGCTTCGTGGCGAATGGCTACAACATCAAAAAACTCCTCGTCGAAATCGCCGTCGTGGCGTCGTCGCCAATAAGTGTTGGCTAGAACGGACGAATTTCTACCACGCCGCCCTCGGTAAAGTGCAGCGCAATATCGTGGTTTTCGAGGAGAAGTGTGCCAAGCAAGGGACGTTTCCCCATTGCAAGAACCGGGACTTCCCAGGTCGCGTCGTTCCAGAGAATCGTGGCAATGTGGACGGACACGGGCTTGGCACTATCATCCGCCAGGTTGGCCGAGATGCGATGCGAGAAGGGAAGCTGGAGTAGCTCGACTGCCGCAATGGGAAGCGTCAGTGCTCCTTCGTAGCCGGTGTCCAGCACAAACTCCATCGTCAAGCGCGGCTGACCAGGCAAGAGGAGAGTGACAGGAAGCGTGGCCTTGCGCCCAATAATCGTCCCTGTCACTTGCTTGTGCGCTCCAGCATTCCTCCCACCGCATAGACCGCGTTATAGCCGATGCGAACGCCGTAGAGTAGGGCATTCGGGTGGCGCTCATGGATACGTTTGCCGGAAGCGAGCAGATCGTCGCCGACTTCGTAGTCGCCGGTTTCGACATCTATGGAAACAAGCCGCCCAATATTCTCAGGTGTTTCCAAAAGCGCCCTGAGCTTCGTTTGGTAAATACTCTCCCCAAGACGATCAATTTCTTCATAGGGCAGATGAGGTTGTGGCATAATCGGCTTCTCCAAACAGATGTTTACGTTATGGTATCACGGGGATTTTACGTGTTCAATGATGACAGTTTTCAGTTTTTTATTTTCCCTTACCATTCCGCAAGATATTCGATAAGGAGAGCTTTTGGGTTTGCCCAGCGGGTTGCAGTGTCTCCAAGCTCTTCATACTCCAGATCGTGAATGATAATGGGTATATTTCGACAAAGCGTTTGGGTAAGGATACCTTCGTCATGAAGACGTTTTGCAATGGCAGCATAGCAATCTACAAGGGTTTTTGATACTTCATCATCATCTACATTTTGTGTGGCTATCCAGGCTTGATATATCTCCCAGTCTTCGGGATCTACGGTGCCTCCAAGAAACTGTGGCATCTCTATTACTGGCTTTTGTAACCAGAAGGCAAAGTTCCATTTTGCCTCCTGAGCACTTGATGCCTTCTCTATTTGTGATTGATAGTGTGAGAGTGTGTTGAAGCTAACCGAAAGCCCTGCTTCGATACAAATATCGTTACCCTCAATATCCTCTGCAAAGCCGGTGGAGTAGAGGAAGGAGAGGGCATAGATGTCTGGGTACTGCTTGGTATCCCAGGAGTGAATCTGATTCACCACGCGCTCATAGATACGATCCTCAAATGTTGGGCGTGTGTTCATGGCTTTCTATTCCTGCACAGGACGAAACGGCCTAGTCTTGGGTAAACCGAACTCGCTACGTAGCGCGGCGTTTTCTTTTTCGTAGTAGGGGAAGGCGGCGTCGGCGGCGAGCTGGAGTTTTAGGCGACGGGCGTTGATGCTGGCGAGGTCGGCTTTGGCTTCGATGAGAAGCTGGGCAGCATCGGTGGCGTGGGTGGACTGGGAAATATCGGTGGACTGCCACGCGGTGAGGGCGCTCTGGAAGGCTTGCACTTTGGCGGTCGTGATGCCGGGGAGGGTGTCAGTGGTCAGGCGCTGGGAGATGCCGATCAGCACGGTCTCTAGGTTGGGGCGACTGAGCGAGCGCAGGGGCTTGCCGATTCCATACGCTTCGCGGTCGCCTTTGTGTGCGGGCTGGCCACTCCACTGGAGCATCACGGCGCTCTGAATATCGGTGGTGCGCTCCAGCAGGGTCTGCTTGGCGGTGCGTTCGGTGGCGGTGGTGTTCTTGCCGGTGGCACGTAGAGTACTTGCCTGGGCGATTTTCCCCTGGCACGCCGCTTCATCAGTGAGGAGCTGGCTTACAAACGCCGCCGTGATCTCCCGCTCGGCAAGCGGCGCGGCGCACTCGGGGCGCTGGGCGGTGTGGGCAACAACAGCGGCAAGAGCGAGCTGTTTGACGGCCTGAGTGTCAAAGGCGGCGCGGGCGCGGGCAGGCTTTTTCTCCGCAACAATGGGGGTAACAGTTTCATCGGCCATGAATAGGATATCCTCAACAAGCGAGTAATTTTCAACAAGAGTGCGCTGCCTATCAGCGACGGCTCATAGAATTATACCAAGAAACCACTAAGTTACAACAAGTGTACGCAGTGCTCCAACAACGGCAGATAAGATTTCAACAACGACAGATAGTGTTGCGACGAACCCATCCCCCTTGCACCCTCCCTGCCCTGAGGGAGGGTGGCGTAGTGAGGAACGAACGAAGCCGGGTGGGTTCTGGTAAAATAACACTATGCAAAACACACGACGAGACTTTCTGCGCGAGCTGGGCCTCAGTGCCGCCGCGCTTCCGTTTCTGGCCAACCTGCCATCGCTGGCGCACGCACAAACGGCGGGTAAGCGCAAGCAGCGCTTGATCGTGCTGTTTTCGCCCGACGGCATTGTCCCTAATACTTTTTGGCCCGACGAAGTCGGGGAGAACTTCACGCTCAAGGAGAGCCTCTCGCCGCTGGAGCCGTTTAAGAAAAACACGCTGATCTTAAACGGGGTCTGTGATCGGGTGCGCGGCGATGGCGACAGCCACATGCGCGGTATCGGGTGTTTGCTCACAGGAGTCGAGCTATTCCCCGGCAATGTCCAGGGCGGCTCGGACACTCCGGCGGGCTGGTCGAGTGGTATCTCGATAGATCAAGAGATCAAGAACTTTCTGCAAGCCAGCCCCGCCACGCGAACACGCTTTGGCTCGCTGGAAATGGGCGTGATGGTGCCCGAGCGCGCCGACACCTGGACCCGAATGAGCTATGCGGGGGCCAACAAGCCCATCTCACCCATTGACGATCCCTACCAGCTTTTTGGCAAGCTCTACGGACGCCTCAAAGACCAGCAGAGCCTCAAGAGCGTCTTGGATGATCTGAAAGCCGATCTCGAAACCCTCCGTAAGAGTGTCTCCGCGCAGGATCGTCAGATCTTAGAGGAGCACACGGCGCTGGTTCGTGATCTGGAAAAAGAGCTGCAAGCCGCCAGCAAAGTGGATGTGGGGCACCCCGTTCCGCCGCTAGAGCCTGGTGTGCGCCGCGACAACGATGCCATGCC
>NZ_JAYUPA010000404.1:0-1780 GCF_043760365.1 Armatimonas sp. | reverse complement strand
GGTCGCCCAATGGGACCCAGCTTGCCTTTGTCTCCGACCGGGATGGCAACGACGAGATCTATCTCATGAATGCCGATGGCAGCACTGTGCGCCGCTTGACAAACAACACGGGGCAAGATCAAACTCCCACTTGGTCGCCCGACGGCACCAAGCTCGCTTTTTCCAGCAACCGCGATGGCAACTACGAGCTCTATAGCATGAACGTGGATGGAAATAACCAAAAACGCCTGACCACAAGCGCGGGCACCGACGATTTTCCGACTTGGTCGCCCAGTGGAGGAACCATTGCATTTGCCACCGATCGGCATGGCAAGCTTGAAATCTATACGATCAACGCCAACGATGGCTCAGAGCCCCGTCGCCTGACCAGCAACGACTTCGACGACGACTCCCCTAGCTACAGCGCCGATGGTCAGACAATCTTCTTCGACTCAGATCGCACAGGCAACTTCGATATCTTCTCGATGGATGCCGTGGATGGTGCCAGTGTGGTTCGTCTCACCGATAGCACTGAGAGCGATAGCGCACCACACTCCCGAGCGCTCCTCACAAATCGGAGGGCACGCCGTTGAAAACACTGATTCTGACTTGCCTTCTACTCTCTGTCTCTGTCTCTGCCGGAGCCTTCGCCCAGGCACGGGGGCGGGAGGAGAAGAAGCAGGAAGAAAAAAAAGAAGAGAAGAAAGAATCCCGTACCCGAGAAGAGACCAAGAACCGTGATGACCGCAATGACCGTCGTGATAGCGATCGAGATCGGGATCAGGGGCGCGACATCATTATTCTTACCGATCCCTTTCCCCGCTGGCCCGGCCCCTTTCCCCGCTGGCCCGATCGAGACTACGGGCGCTTGCGGATGCCAAGACTCACCTTTGCGCGCGATGGCGTCGGACTCTGCGCGATCGGCGAAGGAGGGGAGGCCTCGGAGGTACTGCGTCGCAATATCACGGTAGGTGCCCAGAGCCCGGCTCGTGCCCCTCGCAAAGGCCGCCTCGCCTATGTTGCGCCCGTCGCGAATCAGCTCACCCTCTTTACCGTCGGGGAGAATCTGACCCGCTCACACCAGCTTACCAATCCCAAGTGGGGCGATGCGGATCTGCCTGCCTGGGCACCCGATGATAACTCCCTTGTTTTTGTTTCCCACCGCGATAACAACAACGAACTCTATGTCATTGAGGCAGGTGGTGGCACTCCACGACGGCTCACACAGCACCTTGGCAACGACACACAGCCTACCTGGTCTCCCCGTGGTGGCTGGATCGTCTTCGTCTCAGATCGAGGGGGCCAACCCGCTCTCTGGCGCATTCCCGCAAAGGGAGGGGATGCCATTGCTCTCGAAGGCTGCCCTGTGGGTTTGCCGAGTGATCCCACATTCTCACCAGATGGCCGCTTCATCGTGGCCAGTTTTGAAGATGCTCCCGGGAAGCGACATCTCTGGAAAATAGATCTCAACATGAAAGAAGAACCTCGCCGCCTCACCAGCGAACCTGGTGACTACCACCATCCCGCTTTCCGCCCCGACGGCGGTAAACTCGCGATGAGTGTCCGAACGCAGTCAGGCAACTTCGCCCTCGCGCTACTCGATTTTTCGGCGAATGGTCTTCAGCAGCTAACCTCAGGAACCCTCAGTGATCACCGTCCTGTCTGGTGGTGAAAATTGTCCAATAATTTCCTTGACAGAACTCGTTATGGGGGCTATACTCCCTCTTGCATACAACGACGCGGGGTGGAGCAGTTGGTAGCTCGTTGGGCTCATAACCCAAAGGTCGGAGGTTCAAGTCCT
>NZ_JAYUPA010000403.1:0-4977 GCF_043760365.1 Armatimonas sp. | reverse complement strand
CGCTCTGTCAGGGGAGTGCGTAGCATCGCCAGCCAGAATTCCTCACGGCTTTGCCCTGCCAGAGACCTCAGTGAGTCCAAAGCGCTGATATGCGGATTGTAGATGAAGGGATCGTCGAGGGTTGTTAGGACATCCTCGGAAACCTCCACGCCCGCCGCCTTCAGAACTTCCTGCCGAATCATGCGCTGAACCTCTTCGACTGCTGCCTCTTCCCAGGGCTTGAGCTCGTTGTAAATCATCTGGTTGTAAACAGGGGAGTGGCCGTGAAGTAACTCGTGGATCAAGGTGCGCCAGCGAGCAGGTCGCACTGCTTCGATCTCTCGGATGGCTATCGAGCAGCTCAGGTTCTTCTTGCCTCGCCACTTCTCACTCGCGTCCCCGATCTCGATAGCCTGCCGGTTCCAGCGCGAGGGTAAGCCCACCAGCTCGGTGATCCTGGGCAGCAGCGCTTCTGCTTCGGACTGAAGACGCTTGCCCATCTGCTCGCGTGTCTCCGTGCCGGGAAGGGCAGGGTCGCGTGAGCCAGAGGTCTTTTCGTGGGGATCGGGATCGGTCATGGGCATCGTGCGTCTTTTCACCGCCGCCCCCTGTGCTTCCTCCAAAGAGCGAACATAGCCTTGCTTACCCCAGTCACCGCGCTTTTTCTTACCTACAAAGTCAGCAAGTTTCAGCTTGCCCTCGCGCCACTCTCCGCCGCCGCAAAGTTTCAATCCTCACCGGAGCCTAGACCCCGGTGCAACAGCGGATTTTCCTCTACGAGGAGGTTCCGCTGGAAGTAGTTTAAGGCGGAGTCACGGATTTTGCAAGGGGTTGTAGAGGGAGGGCTTCCGCGAACCTCACGGTCAATGGGGAACCACTTGGGGTTCGCGGAAGACTTTTCAGCCAGCCAAATGGGCAAATCACGGAATTAAGTCCTGCGATCACAAATCAGTCACAAAACGTGTGTATAGTAAAAGTTGAGGAAAAAATTAGGACTCCACATGACGCAAACCGATGAAATTCCGAGCTGGTTAGCCCACACGCCGTCCAAGGCGAACCCGTGCTGGCACTCCTTTACAGATCATGTCCAAGAAGTGACACGACGGGCGACGGAGTTCGCGGTGCCCTTTCACGGCGAGGCGCTGGCGAGGTACGTGGGGCTGCTCCATGATCTGGGCAAGCTCACGCCACAGTTTCAGCAGTACCTCAAAGACTGCGCGGCAGGCATTCCCCGTAAACCCGGCTCAGCGCCGCACAAGCAGCATGGAGCACGGGTGGCCTTTGACGATCTCCGCGTGGTGATGGGCGAGGATATTGCGGGGATTGTCGCGGCACTTATCCACGGCCATCATGGCGGAATGAAAGAGCGCTCCGCCGCACTCAACGACACCCAGCAGCGGGGCGCAAGTGGTAAAGTTGTGCAGGCGCTTCGGGAGCAGGCGGCACAGATCCACCCCGAGTTTGCCGCACCCATGCCCGATCCCGCGCACCTCTTTCCAATGCCCCATGCCACGGATCAACTCACCGCAGAGATGTACGTGCGCCTCGTGTTCTCCGCCCTGGTGGACGCGGATGCACTGGACACCGAGGCGCACAACGACCCGGAGGCTGCCCAGCGGCGGGAAGGGGTGGCACTATCGCTCGCAGTGCTCTGCGCGAAACTGAGGCAGCGCCAGGAAAGTGACTTTGCCAGCGCCACCCCAAGCCCGGTCAACGACATTCGGCGCGAGGTGTATTCGGCGTGTCAGAGAGGGGCTGTGGAGAACCTTCCTGGTGTCTTTGCGCTCACTGTGCCCACGGGCGGCGGTAAGACACGCTCCTCTCTGGCGTTTGCCCTGGAGCATGCCGCGGCCTATGGGTTGCGGCGCGTGGTCTATGCCATTCCTTACACCAGTATCGTGGATCAGACGGCGGCGGTGTTTCGCGAGATCTTCGGGGAGGACGCAGGAGTGGTTCTGGAGCATCACTCCGCGATTGAGCCACGGCAAAAAAGCAGCCGTGAAGACAGTGAGGAGGATCGCACGGCAGAGAGCGAGAAGTGGCGCTTGCTCGCAGCGCAGAACTGGGACGCGCCGCTGGTGGTCACCACCACGGTTCAGCTCTTTGAGAGCCTCTTTTCCAATCGCCCTGGTGCGTGCCGCAAGCTCCACCGCCTGGCCAAGAGCGTGATCGTCTTGGATGAGGTGCAGACACTGCCGCCCACACTCCTAGAGCCGATTCTCTCCGGGCTGCGCGTGCTGGTGGAGAACTTTGGGACAACGGTAGTGCTGTGCACGGCAACGCAGCCCGCGCTCTCGGTGCAGAGCGAGTTTCTCCACGGCTTTGCCAAAGTGACCCAAATCGTCCCTGAGGAGCAAGTGAAGGCGCACTTTGCGCAGCTTCGGCGGGTGCGCTACCAAGTGGTCGAGGAGCCCTGGGGCTGGGAGCAGGTGGCAGCAGAGATGCAACTGAGTGGTCAGTCCTGCCTCTGCGTCCTCAATACCCGGCGGCAGGCGCTGGAGCTGCTGGATCTGCTCGATCCCGACGATGATAACCCGAATGTCCTGCACCTCTCGACCCTGCTCTGTGGGGCACACCGCAAGAAGGCACTCACGGAGATTCGTCACCGGCTGAAACACGGCCCCCCAGTGCTGGTGGTAAGTACGCAAGTGATCGAGGCGGGCGTGGATGTGGACTTTCCCAAAGTGCTGCGCGCGATCGGGCCACTCGATAGGATCATCCAGGCGGCGGGACGCTGCAACCGCGAGGGGCTCCGGCCTCGTGATGAGAGCCAGGTGATTGTCTTTACCCCTGCCGAAGACGCCGCGCCCAAGGGCATCTATCGCATGGCACTGAGCCAGACCGTCCAGCTTTTTCAGGCAGCACGTGCCCGAGGGGAGAGCGTGGACTTCGATGACCCCAGCTTTGTGACGAGCTACTTCGAGCGGCTCTACCGTGATCTGGCGGGTGAAGTGGATGCCAAGAAGATCCAGCTCGACCGGACGAACTTCGACTACCCGACGGTAGCGCAGAAGCTACGCCTGATCGAGCAAGACACGATCTCCGTTTTTGTCACCGACTACGACGAGAAAGAGACACGGGCAATCCTCGCGCAAGCAGCAGCTATCGGAAAGATGACCCGGCGGCTCTGGCAGCGTGCGCAGCCGCTCTGTGTGAGTGTATTTGCCAACGACCAGGTCAAGGAGTTTGAGGAACCGTTTCCCGGTCTGCTTCTCTGGCCCGGTGCGTACCACTTCAAGCGGGGGATAGACCTCCCCCGCGATCCGAGTGATGCGGTTGTTTACCGCGTATCGTCTCTGTTGATCTGATCAATGTTACAGGAGGTAAGGATGGATTTTCCCCCGTTGGAAGTGAAAGTGTGGGCACCGATGGCGTGCTTCACGCGGCCTGAGAACAAGGTGGAGCGGGTCTCGTACCCTGTGCCCACTCCCTCGGCTGCGCGTGGGGTTCTGGAGGCTATCTTCTGGAAGCCTGAGTTTTCCTACCGCGTTCGTGAGATTTTGGTGCTCAGGCCGATCCAGTACGCCTCGGTCCTGCGCAACGAAGTGGATGGTAAGGCAACCGGCACGGAGGGCATCTCGATTACCGAGCGCCGCCAGCAGCGCCACACGCTCCTGCTCCGAAGTGTCGAGTATATTTTTCGTGCCGATGTGGTGCTGCGGCCCCATGCCACGGACGATATTGCCAAGTACCGGGATCAGTTTCGCGAGCGGGTGAAGAAAGGCCGCTGCTTCCAGCGCCCCTACCTGGGATGCCGCGAGTTCGCCGCCGACTTTGAAGCACCCGATGGCACGGAGACGGTCTGTGCTGAGCTGCAAGGCAAGACACTGGATCTGGGGCTGATGCTTTTTGATCTCGCGTTTGGCAAGAACCTGAGCATCCCGCTCTACTTTCCTGCCGAGCTGGAGAGCGGCGTCCTCAAGGTGCCCGATATTGAGTACGAGAAGCTGGGGGTAATCAAGCCATGATCCTGCAAAGACTCTACCGCGATGCCGACACCATCATGCAGCAGACAGGGCTGGGGACACTGCCGCCCTCGATGTATGTCCCCAAGCTCCTGCGCTGGATTGTCGAAGTCTCCACAGATCCCCGTGTACCCGTCGCCTTCACCCCCCTCACCGGCGACGATCCCAAGAAAGGCGAGCGCGGCCTTCAAAGACTCCTACCAGATATGAAGCGCACGGTGGGGATCACCCCGTTTTTGCTCGCCGATACGCCCTCCTACACGCTGGGGTTGGTCTTCGCCGATGACCTGAAGGGCAAAGATGAAGCCAAAGAACGTGCCCGAGCTGCCGTAAAGCATACGGCGTTCAAAGCACTGCTTGCAGCGTGCGTGGAAAAGACGGGCAATGCCGATGTCGCCCTAGTCGGGCGTTTTCTGGAGAGCTGGAACCCGGATAGCCTACCCGAGAACTTTCCCAAGGATATGAGCGGAGCGCACACCGTGACCTTTCGTGTGGACGGCCGGGCGCTGGCCGTGGACGATACCCGGGTGCGGCGGTTCTGGGCGGCACGTGGGCAGGCCGAAGACGACGGTACATCAACGGCACTCAAGGCAACGTGCCTGCTCTCTGGTGTCTATGGCCCCGTCGAAGAGATGATGCCCGTGGCCGTGAAGGGAATCCCCGGCGGACAGCCCACTGGAACCCAGCTAGTCTCGATCAACTTCGCCGCGCCAGAGAGCTACGGCTTGGTGCGAGCGCAGAACTCTCCTATCTCGCGGGATGCTGGGGAGCGCTTTGGCAAGGCGCTCAACGCCCTACTCGCCTCGGATCGGCACCGGGTAACGGTTCAGAATATCGCCTATGTCTTCTGGGCATCGGCACCAAGTACGCCGCGCCTCTTTGCCTTTGCCCCACCCGCAGATGCCACCGAGCTGCGGCACTTTCTCAGCTCCGTACAGCGCGGCGTGCCCTGGTGCGACCTACCCAGCGAGACCAAGTTCCAGCTCTTCGGGCTCTCTGCCAATGTCGCCCGCACCGTGGTGCGCTCCGCCTT
>NZ_JAYUPA010000402.1:0-4981 GCF_043760365.1 Armatimonas sp. | reverse complement strand
AGTCCACTCCCACCCCCTCCGATGTGGCAATGAACCTGATTCGTCGTGAGGAGCTGGAAGGCGTTCTCTCGCAGCTCTCCGACCGTGAGCGTGAGGTTCTCAGTATGCGTTTCGGCCTGGAAGGCGAGGCCCCCTGCACACTAGAAGAAGTCGGCCAACAGCTTCATGTCACCCGCGAGCGAGTCCGACAGATTGAGCTACGGGCGATAAAGAAACTACGTCGCCTTGGTCCTCAAGAAAAGTTCTAGAAGCTAAAGGCCCTAGAAACTCAGACCGGTCAAGTCAAGCTGGAAACGGCGCGCCGTCGTGGAGTAGTAGAGCGCCACTTCCCGCCCGTTGACCATTCGAATCAGCGCGTATTCCAGATCGGTATAGCCCACCGTCGTAAACTGAGTATCGGTTAGGCGCACGCGGGCGTACCAGGGGCCTTTGAGGAGAGTTCGTGCTTCGGTGTAGAGTGTACTCTGGAAAGCATCCAAGCCCCGTGAGCCGCTCAAGGAGAGATTCCAGCGGTCGCCTTGACTCAAGAATGTCGTGACACTGAGGCGCTGCCGTCCCTGCCGAATCACAGTAGGCACTGTAGGCGTCGTTCCCGGGATGGTTCCGGCAGGTATCCCCGTGGTAACAAAGAGGGGCGGTGTCTGAAAGTAATCGTAGCTCACCTGAAACGTCCCCAGAGCCAGCGCACGCCAGCGTACCGGCTGAGCCACGGTTGTCGTTGTCTGTACCGAGACCCCTGATTTCCCAATTCCACTCGTCCCAACGGGCGCCTCCACCCAGGTATAGCCCAGTACTCCGGATTGTGTCAGCGAAGTGCGTGGATCAAGCTTCAGGGGATTGGCATAGAAGCGTGTTCCCAAGTTCTGCGACTGAACTGCCCCACGAGCACTCTGGCCACCAAAAAACCGCTGGTCAGTATGAGCCACAGTTAGTGCATAGTGCACCCCGGACTTTGGCCCCAGGAGCTTGGGATAGGACTCAGCGGTCGTTTGAACACGCCAGTCACCGCTCGCGGGAACTCCTCGTCCCGTGGTTGTGTCGGTGAAGCCACGGTAACGATTTAGTGCGGCGCTCATGTTGACTCGGAATGCAGGGAAGTTATGCCCAATCTGGCTAGAACCAAATAGATTCTGTCCCCCAATCAAGTCCATAAAGAGGCTCGCATCGGTTTTGGTATCCAGCTTCTGATTGTGCTGGAGTCGAAGCCCCCGGTTCGCGCTGACAAGGTTCAAAACCTGAAGCTGCCCCTCCATCGCCCCCGCACTGTTATAGGACTGCTCCATATCGAGAGTCCACCCCTGCCGCTGAGAGTATACCGATGAGCCAAACGGGGCCCCCCGCCTAAGAAAGAGAGTCCCCACTCCACGTGGCTGAACATTGAAGTAGTAGGGCAAGTTCAGCCACATCCCACTGGCCCCCACGCCAACCAACTGCTCTCGATAGAGTGATTGTTGCCGCAGAGTCATGATGTGATACGGAGTCGAGTAGGCTTTCTGCCCCTCCAAATAGAAGGTCGCCTGGCGAAACTGAACCATTCCCTCTTGATTGAGGCCGATAGAGCGCGCAGCAACTACCAGGGGAGCAGCTCCAAGATCCATAAACTTCCAGGAAGCAGCTTCCGTGGGCGGCAGTACGGTCTCCTGCAAACCACGACCAAGCTCTATGCGCCCGGTTGCTGTCTCCGCGAATCCCGTTTGTTGTAGTAGGTCAAAGGCAATGCGATAGTACCGACGGCGCACTTTCCCAACTTCGAGAACAACGTTGCCCTCGGCATAGACAACCGGCACACCCAAACGGTACTGGATGTGATCCGCCGAGATAGTGACATCCCCGTAGCTGGCACGTGCATCGTGCGTCTTTCCTAATACGTCTATAATGCGCAGCGTCGGGCTCAGTACCACCAAAGAGACGTAGACACTCCCGGTAAACCGAAGCCACTGATTTGTCAGCTCGGCAGACTGCGTATCGTTGCTAAAAGCGACCTGAACACGTGCGGGAACGGCTCCACCCGCTTCCAGATTCGCCGTAATGGTAGCGATTCCCGGTTGATCGGCTGCGGTGAGCGTAACCCGCGCAAAGCCACCACGTGTCTCCGCAACTTGGGTATCCAGACGTCCCAGTGTTGTAGAGAACTGTACCCGTGTTCCGTCAGCCACCGGCACACCTCGGTCATCAAAGACCCGTGCGGCAATGACACTGGTGCTTCGTCCATCCGCACGTATCACAGGTTTCTCGGGCTTGAGGTCTACTGCAATGAGGGTGAAAGCGTTTGGAACGGTGAGTACGAGAGGTACGAGAGGCAGGAGGGGTAGATAGTCCACGATTGGATTAGAATAAAAAAACGCCCCGCCGCTTCAGATTTGCAGCGGGGCGTCCAAAAAATTTTCAGCGTGTGGAAAAGTAAAGAACTCCGAGCAACGCCCCAAAAACAGTCACAATGCTCTTATCACTGGAACGTTTTGTCCCCTGGGGTTTTATTTTCTGGTTTTGAGTCACCAAAGCCGCTGCCTGAGGGAACAAAGCAGCCCCCGCTTGCTGGCCACCTGTTTCCGCAGCCCGTGCCATGGAAGAGCTTTCATGAAGCGATTTGGGAACATCTGCTGGGGCAATCCCCTGCTGAAGCCTCGCAAAAGTTCCCATCGCTTTACCATTTTGAGTGTTATAGCGCGAGACACTCAGATTAAACTTCGCCGTTCGGCTAGTAACATCAAAAGTATAACCATCTACAAAGACAGTAACATACTCAGATGCTCCCACAACCTCAGCAAAGCGCTGTGCTTTGCGATTATCATCCCCCGGCCCATTCTCGACGTCTTTCTCGGTGAGAATCTTGTCGCTCTCGTTAAGGGCACGTTGGACACTAGGGAGACGTTTGGTGTAGACCACCGCCGCGATCCCCAGCTTACTCAGCTGGTTACGAACGGCCTCGGTCACAATTTCTTCAGCAAGCTTTGTACTATCTGTCCGGTCACCATCAACGACGGCGGGGAAGAGCAGTACATTGCTCGGGGTTTGGGCATAGGCATAACCCGGCATCAGGGTAAGTCCTGCAGTCAGCAGGAGTGCCCCCGAAGCGAGCGTGCGGCGCATTGTTATCGGGCTCATCATAGGTTTGCTCGAAAATCCTTCCATTTCACTGTCTCCCCAGTGGTGTAAACCACTGGGGAATTCCATTTTACCGAACCGATTGAATCGGGTATGTCTTCAGAACCTGCTCATCACCAGCAGTTGCACGAACTTCCAAGAAATAGCCCCCAGCAGGAACCGCCGCATTATTCTGGTTATGCCCGTTCCAAGTCAGTCGAGTTTCACCGGCAGACGCAGAACGTCCTGAACTCAGGACGGCAATCGTGTTGCCTAACCGAGTCTTTACCGTTGCTGTCAAGTTAGCATCCTGAGTAAGACGCACGACAAACGTGTGACTCCCACTTGCTCGACTTCCAGGAATCTTTGTGAAACTAGTGATCGCCAGAGGCTGACTCGTTTGTCGCTGAGCAGTTACGACGAATCGGCTGGTGACTCCCTTGCGAATGTTTACCCGCAGAGAAGAGGCATTACGCAAGTTAGTGGTATGCCCCTGAGCATCCGTAATGCTCAGGCGAACCTGCTTGGGCACAATGCCAAGGCCCTCCCAGAGAAGAGTCGCGACTCCATCCTGATCAGCTCCCTCAACCACGAGATCCCAGCTTGCCTTACCACCAGGCGTTTTCAGAACCTGAGCGTAACGGCTTGCCGCATCCCCCTTAGTAATCGCCAAGCGCACCGCGCTATCAATAGGTGCCGGGGGCTTCGGATAGTCACTCTGTCCGGAAGAAGCTCCAGGAGCAACTCCGATCCGAGTAGATGCATCCTGTTTGCCATCGGCACTGCGGATCACGAGGCCCAGTTTCCAGCTATCAGCCGTCATCGCTTTCTGAGCTCGTGTGGCGGGCTCAGGAATCGGGTTGACAGGATCAGGAAGAACAACCGCATCTCTCTGTGTGGGAGTTGCAAAAAGCACACTCACACGAGTATTAAGATAGACCCAGTAGCCTTGCCATGGTTTCAAGGCAGACGTCAGGTCCTCGAAAAAGCGGTAACCACTCTCAGCGGCACTGTAGTAAAACACCCCACCTCGAATCACGTTGTTTCGCACCGCTTCACTAAAGGAGATGGAGCTTAGCGACGGATTATTTTCCAGGGGCACAATTCGCAAGTAGTTGAGTGGAATCTCGTAGACATAGGGGTTTGAAATCATGTTCCACCCCTTCTCCAAGATTATCTGCAACGGTATGGTCAGTGCGTTGCCTGTCGGAGCCTGAAGCGCCTGGGGCTGTGCTCCTCTGAGATAGAGTAGTCGCTTCCCACCGCTTCCCTGAGCAGGCCGATAGAAGTAGGCGACACCCGGCTCAATCTTTGTTTCTCTAACGTAGCGACCACCACCCGTGTTTGACAGAGGATCCGGCACCCAGCGGAAAAGGAGGACAGGCTCGTCAATGGGCCGACTGAGCGAGTTAATGATCGTATCAGGATCACCATTATTAGACAGCAGAGGATCAAACTGGAACGGGAATCCCAGCATCTGGAAAAATCCCGTCTTTAATTCAACCAAAGGTGTCGCAGGAATAACAATCGTACGCCCAATGGATCGAGAAAGTGGGTTTGGCCGCTCGACACCCATTGCGACCTGATAGGTAACAGGCCCATAGACCTCACCCGTTGGCTCCACCAGCCAAGAGGCAGTTCCTGTTTGATCACCAACAAGCTCACCAAGTCGAGTTGAACCAGTCCCTGTCGGCTGAACGAGCTTTCTTGAAGGATCGGGGGAACCCGTTGCAGGGTTCGTCACAAAACGCAATCCAGGAGGCAGTGTCAAGCTGACGGAGACACCACTAAGTGGCACGTCCGCATCAGGAAGACGCTGCTTTTGGCTAGTGACACTAGCAAAAATCTGGAACTGGTTATTAACTCCCGTCACAGCCGGGTTACCCGAAGCATCTGT
>NZ_JAYUPA010000401.1:0-1784 GCF_043760365.1 Armatimonas sp. | reverse complement strand
ATTGTAGTTTGGTGCACTCGCCATCGCGAGGACATCGCCGTTGTGAACATCCAGTACAATAGCGACACCGGCCTCTGCCGCGTGCTTATGAACCGCAGCCCCGAGCGCCTGCTCGACATCGTGCTGGAGCTCCGCATCCAGAGTGAGGTCGAGATGGGAGCCGTGGATAAGTTTTTGACGGATACTCTCGCTGCCAGGAATCATTCCCATCCGGTCAAAGGCATAGCTGACTTTCCCCGTCTGCCCTCTCAGCGTGTTCTGTTGGCTTAGCTCGACACCGCGCCAAGCATGCTCACCGCTCTCCTCGGTGAAGCCCAAGACATGCGCGGCAAGCTCACCGTTGAGGGCGCGCCGCCGGGTTGAGGGGGGGTAGCTGACACCAGGGAGCTCGGCCTGGGGCAGTGCCAGTGCCCCTTTTCTCTTTTTCTCCGATGCGGGTACTGGTGGGGCAAGGTTCACCGTCACTTGGCGAAGCTGCTCGATAGTTGCTTCCGGAACCCAGCGAACCACCTCACGCGTGGGAAGGCGCTTGCCGTGCTTGCGGCGACTCATGTCGAGCTGGCTGATCCAGGCAAGCTTCTCGGCGGGGAAGAAGCGCCCCAGCACACGCAGTGCGTGCGCTCGACGGTCCTCGGGGAGGTCTTTTGCCTTGGGGTTAGTGCTATTGCCGACAAACCAGCGGTTGGGATCCACCACGACCGCGAAGCCGGGCTCATTTTGAACCAAGAGTGCGCCCGAGCGGTCGTAGATGAGCCCACGTGTGGGGGGGAGGGTACGCGGGGCACGCCAGCGCGTGAGCGACTCCGCTGTGAGCTCTTTGGTGCGCCCGATCTGGATAACGGCAAGTCGCCCCAGAAGAAAGATATGGGCCGCCGCGAGTACCAGCGCCACTTTGTTTAGTCGCGACGATGTACAGCGCTCGAACTCCGCAGGAGTCTCGCGACGACTGCGACATTTTGTCTGCGTGGGAGTAGCCATCTCAGTGTTTTTCTCCAAAGTAGTGGATGCCTTCTGGGGTGCGTACGAGGTTGCGCTGCCCGGCGAGCTGGCCGATGGCATTGCCATTTTCCAGACTACGAATCTCACGCTGAATCCCGACATTTTCCGCCTCGAGCGCTTTAATCGCCCGGCGCAGATCCGAGCGCCGGTAGCCTTCATCCGTTGCAGCAGCCTGGGCAGCGACGTAGAGCATTGTGAGCGTGCCCGCCAGAGAGATCACCCCAAAGAGGGCAGCCATCGCACGCTCACGGCGTAGTAGCTCCTGGCGGCGCTGCTGCCAGTGCTGGGGTTTCTGCCTACCGGGTGCTGCCGTGGGTACCCGGACAACTGTCTGGGGGTGTTGTCTCTGGCGTTTTGACCGTTCGCGCACTCTTTGTTGCACTGCCACTATCTTTCGTTCCTTCCTTAGATTTTCTGGCCCACGCGAAGCTTTGCGCTGCGTGAGCGTGGGTTGCGCCGTAGCTCGTCGTCGCCTGGTGTGATTGGTTTCTTGGTGAGCACTTCCAGCACCACGGGGGGCTCCGGGCCGGGGTGGGGCAGATCCGAGTTCTCACGCTTGCCTGAGAGGTGATTGAAAGCGGTTTTAACCAGCCGATCTTCCAAGGAGTGGTAGCTGATCACCGCCAGCCGCCCACCCGGTTTCAAGCAGCGAACCGCAGCAGGGAGCACTTGCTCCAGCACACCGAGCTCCGCATTCACGGCAATGCGGATGCCCTGAAAGGTCTTTGTCGCCGGATGGATCTCACCGGGCCGCGTTCGAAAGGGCATGGCGCGACGGATACAGG
>NZ_JAYUPA010000400.1:0-4990 GCF_043760365.1 Armatimonas sp. | reverse complement strand
GCTCAGTGCGCCGCACTCGAACCAGACCTGCCTCCCCCGGCGCACTCCTTCGTCGCTGCCGACCCCTCCGGCTTCGCGAAGGGGCACGAGAATGCGCGGCGAGACGGCGACGACAGTCTCATTGACAAGGGCGGCGTGGAGCTTTTCCAGCGTGCCGGGCGCGAGGGTGGCATCGTTGTTAAGGAAGAAAAGCTGTGTCGCGCCGTCTTTGATGGCTTGCCAGGCTCCGGTGTTGCAGCCGCCCGCGAAGCCGAGGTTGCGCCCGTTGCGGAGGATCACATCAGCGGTGAGGGTTTCGAGCGAGCCATCGGTGGAGCCGTTGTCCACCAGATAGGCGCGGTGGGGCAGTGTTGAAGTAGCGAGGCTTTCCAGGCAGCGCTGGGTGTCGTTGCCGCCGTTCCAGTTGAGAACAATCACGGCTAGCACAGGCCCAGCGCCTCCAGTCGGGCACGCATGGCAGCGGCTGTTTTTGCAACGGAGTGAAGTTCCGTAATGGCTTTGGCTTTCTCACCGAGGGCTTGCGCGGCATCGGGGAAGTCATAGACGAAGCGTAGGCGGCGGGCAGCATGGTCAATATCTGGCTCAGCCCAGAGCTGACCGGCTTCGTAGGGATAGAGTGTCTTTGTGAGCGGCTGGAGCGTAAAATCCACGGGCAGGCTGTTGTCCGTGCTCAGAAACTCTGTGTTGCCGGACCAGCCTGTCGCGACGACGGGTTTGCCTAGTGCCAGCGCTTCTAACAAGTGCAGTCCGAAGCCCTCGGCGCGGTGGAGTGAGACAAAGGCATCACAGAGCGAGAGTAGGCTGGCCTGCTCGGGGAGGGCCAGAGTGCGGTCGAGGAAGGTTACCGGAAGGCCCCGCGTGGCGCGGTGGAGCTGCTCGGTCTCGGCGGAGTGGTTTTCCGAGTGCAGTGTCTTGATGGCTAAGTGGCCGCGCTCGCCGTCAGAAAACGCCTTGGCAAAGGCGCGGATCGTGCCCTCCGGGTTTTTTCGGTAGACATTGCTGTCGTAGTCGAAGGCCGTTAGAAAGAGCGTGGCATCGTCGGGGAGGCCGAAGGTGGCGCGAGTGCGTGTGGGATCGGGCTGCGGCGGGGTGAACGGATAGGGGAGTAGTTGGACCAGGCAGGGGCACTTGGGCTGGATGGCATCGCGGCAGAATGCGCTGGTCACCCAGAGCTCATGAAAGCGGCTAAGGCAGGGAACGAGTCTCTCCGGAAGCTCGGGCGTCTCCCAGAACCACACCCCAATATTGCAGCGCCCGGCAAAGTAGCTCTCGCCGTAGCGCTGCGCTAGGGCTTCGACCGAGTCCGTGTTCAGCGTGACGAGATTCACGGCGTAGGGATTGGGATGATTGAGTGCGACAGGAAAGCCTGTTGCTTTTGCCGCCTCCAGAAACGCCGCTGAGGCCGCCGCGACTCCCCGGATACCGTCGAAGTGCCCACTCACGTTCCAGCCGAGTGGGAGCTTGCTTTGCGTGGGATTGCGCAAGAAGCCCCGGCGTTTCCAGTGCGAGGCAAGCTGGTAGAGTGCTTTTATCACCTGAGGATATCCGCAAAAGGCTCCAGCAGCACGTCTCGCGAGGCGGTTGTCTGCCAGTGTGCCACCTGCCGTCCGATGCGATCCGCGATCAGGCGACGGCGCGTCTCCGGGGCGGTTAGTACGCTCTGGACAAATGTTGCATAGTGCGTGGCACACTGGGCCGGATCGTGCTCCTCGGCAATAAGGTCTCTCGCACGGACGGCGAGGCTCTCGCGGTAGGGAGTATCCGTGAGCAGGTGCCGGAGTGCGGCTTCGATCTGCTCCACCTCGGTTTTGGGATTGCCTGGCACGGGGAGCTTGTGAACCACGGTGTCGGGTAGCTCCCCGAAAGAGCCGACATCGGTCGTGATGCACGCCCGGCCCCGGCTGAGTGTTCGCACCAGCGCACCCGATGTCTCGCCGCCGAAGGGCCAGCGCAGGCACAAACAGAGATCGGCGGCGTCAATCCAGTCGTAGAACGCGGGCACCGGCACGTAGCCTGTGACTGTCACGCGGTCCCCCAGTCCGCGCCGTTTTATCTCGCTGGCGAAGTCTCCAACAAATGCACTGTCTGGTCCCAGATAGACCAGGTGCTGCCTGCCACGCTCAGGCTGGAGGCGTGCAAAGGCGTCCAGAATCGGAACACTGCGCTTGGTGGCATGGATGATTCCACCCGTGAGGATAATCTGTGCGTCTAGGGGAAGACCCAGCCGCTGGCGTAGCGCATGTCGCTCTGGCTCGCGGGGAAGCGCTGCTTGTGTCGAGAGATCCACCAGCATTGGAATATACGTGATAAAGGAATTGTCCCTGCCAAACTCCGCTTGTGCGCGTGCTGCTGCCCACTTGCTGTGCAGGATCACCCCGAGCGAGCGCGTAAAGATACGGCGGTTACTGAAGCGCTCTTTCTCGGGCAGGCTGCCCAGATCCGTGGCGCGGAGCTGCTGCACACGCCCGGCCTCAATCGCGCCGTAGTGATGCCGCAGCTCTTCGCTCACATCAACGCCACGGACAGGCTGTTGCTCTAAAGAGGCGAGAAGACCATTAAGATTATAGTCGTGCAGGACCGTGATTCCCGCCCAGCGACGCAAGAGTCCGTACTCGGCGGCGTGATGCGGACTGTTGCCGATGTGATAGAGCAAGAGATCCAACGGTGCGTCTGTCTCAAGGCGGCGCTCCAGACCGGAGAGGCGCTGCAGTGGGAGAGAAGCGCTGGGTTTAGGCGCATCGTTGCTGATCAGAAGTGTCTGATCCCAGTGCTTCTCTAAGTACGGAAGAAGCTCCGCAGTGTAGTCCGCGACACCGGACTCGCGCGGCGGCAGGGGGCTGAGCACCCCGACTCGAAGCCGTTGCGCGGGAGCAATACGGCGCAGCGCGGGATTGGCTCCGGGTTTTAGAAACCCGGTGGACAGCACCGTAGCAGCTCGGGCCGCGCAGAGTGTCCAGGTGAAGCGTGCCGCGAGCGTGCAAGACTGCGCCGCAAGTGCACCCCGCCAGCCTGTATCCGTGAGGCCACGCGTGATTAATGCGGCGAGTGCCTCTGTATCGGTGCCCTCCACCAGAGCCTCTAAAACGGGAAGCACCTCCACCAGTGAGGAGTTATCGGCAGCCAGACACGGGGCACCACACGCGAGCGCCTCGGCCAGGGGGAGGCCGAAGCCCTCATACAACGACGGAAACACAAAGAGCGTGCAGAGCCCGTAGAGCGCCCGCAGCTCCTCATCGGAGACGAAACCTGTCAGGAGCACTGTACCGGCTACTCCACACTCCGCCGCGAGTGCCTGAAGCTCCGACTGAGTTTGCTCTGAGAGCTTACAGGCAAGAACCAGTGGGCAGTCTTTCCGAAGCACAGGAGCGAGGAGCGCATAGGCACGGATCAGCCCCTCCATGTTCTTGCGCCAGGTATCTCCACCGGTGTAGAGCAAGAAGGCGGCTCCGATTCCGAGCTTCGCCTTGAGCAGCGCTGCCCAATGGCTCTTTTCGGCGCTCTCCAGAGGGCAGAAAAAGGGTGCGACACCTGCGTAGATTGTGTGGACTCTCTCTTCCAGCACGCCTAGAAGCCGAACCGTGTCGCGTCGCGTGGCCTCGGAGATCGCCAGTACACCATCGGCGTGTGCGATATTTTCCAGCATCCGGCGGTAGCGCAGCTCCGTGGGACTTCCCGGCTCGAAGTGCTTGTCGCCGTGCAGCAGTGGGATCAAGTCGTAGCAGATCGTAAGAAGAGCAATGGGCAGGCGGTGAAAGGCGGGCAGTGTGGCCCCTTCCCACTCAATCGGGCTGGGCAGCAAAAACGCATCCAGATTCGCCTTGAGCAGCGCTGCCTCGTAGAGTGCCTCGGCGTGCTCGGGTTGGTGCAAGTCGAGCGGCAATAAGGTCACGTGATGCCCGGAAAGATCCAGCTCCGCAGGCGGCAGAAGGCTACTTCCAAAGCAAATATACTCGTGCTCAGGATGGTTCGTGAGGAGCACCTCCAGTAGTGCCCCGACATAGCGTCCGATCCCACGCTGACGAGAGCCCTCGGTCTGGAGTGCCTGGAGATCTACTCCGAGTCTCACAGGGTCTCCTCACGCTCTTGCTTGAGAATTGCGAGCTGCTCCTCAAGCTCCGCGATACGCAGGCTTGCCTGGTGTGAGAAGCTATGGGCCGCGTCGAGCTCGCGCCGGTAGCCCTCCAGAACATTCTGGACACTTTGATTAAAGAGCACCTGGCGTTTTAGCAGAGGAAAGAGCAGGGCGCGGCGCAGCACTTTAAACAGCAGCTTATGCGGGGGCCAGTTCCCGATGCGAAAGGCGAAGTAGAGGTTGGGAAGCTCCAGAGTCGCGGGTGTGCGGGTCGCCTGGAGGCCCGTGAGAGTCTCTAGGATGGCAGTGGCCCCTAGCTGGCTTGCGCTCGCCACATCGCGCATACGGGAAAGAAGGGGGTTCTCAGTTTCGTTCATGATTGGGATCAACGAGCGGCAGGCTCATTAGCAGTTGATGTTCCTCTTCAAAAGAGACACGGGTGGGAACGCCCTCACGCAGAAGCTCGGCGTGCTGACCTGCACGATAGCCTTCTTCACTGCTCAGCGCACGGAGCGGTGCACAGAGCCGGTCGCGCCGTACAAAAAAGGCATTGACTCCCCCGCCGCTGCACCCGATAAAGGCATAGCCCTTGCGCTCACCCAGTGCGCAGAGAGCCGCTAGAGAGGCCCCAAAATAAACTCCCGATGGATGGGCTGCACTCTTGACAAACTCCGGGTCGTACGGAACCGCAACTTTCAGACTTGGCCCAAAACGGTAGTTGAACTCAATGATAACTATATCGGCGGTGACACACTCCAGCGCTTCCCAGACCCAGTAGTCGTTGCCGTCAATATCAATCGAGAGCACGCTTATCTCCCCGACCGCGCCGTGCGTTTTTAAGAGCATGTTGATGTTATCACGGGTGATAAACGCCTCCGCCACGCGTAAATCGCGCCACTGACTCACGCTCTGAGCGCG
>NZ_JAYUPA010000399.1:0-1786 GCF_043760365.1 Armatimonas sp. | reverse complement strand
CTTTTCTCGGTGCGATAACAACTGTTCCTGTAGTGTATGCGGCAACCTGTGGGATTTTGTTTGCCGCCAAGGCGATTTTGATAGCAAACATGCGAGGCCAAACATTAACTCCTAAACAAATTGCAGATGAGAGATCTCGCGGAAAGGATAGGGCGGATCAGCTAAAAAAGGCTGAGGAAGCCCGTAAAATCACTGAGGAAGCGGGTAAGGTGGAGCAAGCTCGCAAGGCTGTTGAGGAAGCACGCAAAGTTGAGGAAGCACGCAAAGTTGAGGAAGCTCGCAAAGCTGAGGAAGCTCGCAAAGCTGAGGCTGAACTTCAGATTTTACTTCAGCGCATCCGGGTGGATCATAGTATTACGACAGCAAGAAAAGCAGAGAAAGCGGAGAAAGTTGCCGAGGCAGAGCTTCAGATATTGCTTCATCGTGCCCAGATGGATCATCATGACGGGATGAAAAGTGCGTCTTCTTCCACTTCCCCGCCGTTGCCATCGCGTCCAACAGCCCACCCACATCTCATCAAACCCGTTCCGCCATTAACACTAGCAGAGTACAAAGCGCAATTAGTTCAGATTCCTGCTGGCAGTTTTAAGCGCGGAGGCTTCACCGTAATGCTCTCACCATTTCAGATGGGATGCACTCCGGTAACGGTGGGAATGTGGCAGGAGTTCTGTGTTGAAACAAAACGCGAAATGCCAAAGTTACCCAATTATCCGGTTTGGAAAGGTGGCTGGGATAGGGTTCGTGATCACCCTGTCGTGAACGTAAGTTGGGATGACTGCAAGGCATATGCCGACTGGTCTGGCCTAGTGCTTCCGACGGAGACGCAGTGGGAGTTTGCAGCCAGTGGAGGCGATGGTCGTATCTATCCCTGGGGCAAGGAGTGGGACGCAAGTAAGTGCCAGTGTAGCAAGAAGACTTTGAGCGACGTGCGAGGAACGGCGGCAGTGGGCAGCTACCCTGCGGGGCCGTTCGGTTTGTACGATATGTCGGGCAATGTGTGGGAGTGGTGCTCGGACTGGGACGGCGACTATTCAGGATGTGACGAGACCGAGCCTGTAGGCGCTTCGTCAGGTACCTCTAGGATACTTCGTGGCGGCTCCTGGGTCAGCTACGTCGCAGAAGTCTTCCATTGCGCCTTCCGGAGCGGGGACGACCCCACCGGGCAGGACATCGGCGACGGTTTCCGTCTGTCTGACCTAGGGTAAGCCATCTCCCCGGCTTCGCACCGCTCAGCCCCCTCCTTCGTCGCGGTAAGGAGGGTTTTGGAGTGGGAGAGATGGCACGAACCAAAGAAGTTTGAGATAATATGCTGATGTTCACACGTCATTGTGAAAGCTTTGGAAAGAGTGTGCAGAGCTTTGCACGTGGCTTCAGAAAGGTTTGGGAGTAGATGCAACGTAGAGTAAGTGCTTTAGCCTTAGATCAAGCTAAGATGATTTTGACTGTAGATGACAGCAGAAGTATTGGGGATGACTTCAAGATGTTCCCACGCCTCCGTGAACTCGTTGAGACCCGCAGGCTAACATTAGAACAAGCTGAGGGAAATCTTCGACTTGTCAGTGGAGGCAGGGTCAATGCCTCTGCATCTCTTAAAGACTCAAAGAAAACCGTCGCAAACTTGCTGAGAGATGGCTACAACCACATCCGGGCGATCCCAAGTTTTGAAATCACTGATGAACAGCGTATCGGAGCCTTTATTGCCTACGGCTGGGACAATGGCAAGATGGGTAATCTGGTAGACGAGAGCTACTTACTGACTTTGGCGCGGCAGGCACTACACATCACG
>NZ_JAYUPA010000398.1:0-1789 GCF_043760365.1 Armatimonas sp. | reverse complement strand
TCGCGCCGTATTGCATTGCCAAGTGCTCCGCCCGCTTGCGTCTGATCGCGTTGTCGGGCGTATCGTAGAGCCGAGCAGCCTTCCCTGCGAAGTAGCCCCCTGCGGTGGCGGAGTAGAACATCAGAGGCAGGCCAAAGTCAATTTCCGTTTGGGTGAGATAGCGTGTGGTGGGATCGTCCGTAACCGACCAAGTGGGAGTGGCAAGGCTACCCTGAATCTGCGAGAGGGCAAATCCCTTCCAGCCCTGTGCCGCCGCCACAGCATTTGCCTCCGCGATGCGCTCCACGGACCAGTTGCTGACGCCAATCGCTCCGAGCCTGGCATCTTGCAGCGGTTCCAGAAGCTCTGAAACGGGTGTGATGCCATCATCACGGTGGAGGAGATAGATCGGAATGCGCTCCACTCCGAGACGCTCGCAGCTCTCGGTGATGTCTTGCTCCAGCACTTCGGGCGCGAGAAAGTGCGCGGGGCGCGGGTACTCGGTGCCAAACGCCGGGTGCCCGCCCTTGGTCACAATCACTGCGCTCTCCAACACGCCCAATGCCTTGAGCACGCGCCCTAGCTCTCGCTCGCTCGCCCCCACGCCGCCGGGCTGCCAGCAGGCATAGACATGCGCCGTGTCAAAGACATTCCCGCCCGCCTCTAAATAAATCGCCACATGGCGCACAGCCGCCTCGCCCGTCAGCGCCGTGCCCAGCGAGCCCGCGCCGTAGCCCAGCGGAAATAGATCGTCGAAGATCATGGTCTTACCTTCTTGAGAAACGCTTCGACGGTGGCCCGATCAGGCAGTCCGGCACGGTTGCCGTAGTTCTGGATGCGGAGTGCGACCGTGGCTTGGGCGAAGTCGGCGGCGGCATGTGGGAGCACTCCGGTGGCGTAGGCCCAGCAAAATGCGCCGTGAAAGACATCGCCTGCACCGCAGGTGTCAAGCACGTTTGGGACCCCGAAGGCGGGCAGAAAAACCGGGTCGGGCTGCTCTTTAGTGGCGATCATTACACCTTTTTCGGCCAGCGTGACACCGGCAACTTTGACGCCTGCTGCGAGAAAGCTGCGCACTTGCGCGGCGGGATTATTGGCGTGCTCGGGGAACGCGCCTGCGCCGCCGCCCTTGCTAGCAAGAATAATATCGCAGAGGGGAAAGAGTGCCTCGCGGCCCGGGCGCATGGTTCCCAGATCAAACGAGACGTGGCCACCTGCCGCTTTGACGAGCTGAGCGGCGTGGAGTGCGCCGCCCAGATCACGGCCATCGAGATGCAGCAAGCTTGCCTGGCTGAGGAGCTCGTCGTGGGCGGGTGTGAAGGTCATTAAGGGCAGCTCCTCCGCGTAGTTTGCCAGAGTACGGGAGCCATCGTGCGCATCAAGAAGCACGAGAGAGCGGCTGGTGGCCACGCCAGGAGTGCGCTGAAAATCGGAGGAGACGCCTTGCTCATCCAGGCTGCGTGCCAGATCGTCGGCATCTCTATCGTCGCCGACCACGCCTAAGTGGACGCAGGCCAGCCCCCCTAGCTTCGCGACGGCGGTGAGTGCCACGGGAACCGGCCCCCCCACTTGCTCGAAGTAGTGCGTCGCCCGCACTTTTGTGTCGCGCTCCCAGGTGGGAACCACCGCGACGAAGTCTTTATTGATCAGCCCGAATCCAACGACCATGACTTTAGGGTACCCTTTTTACCAATGACTCTGCATGATTTAATTGCTCGCCAGCTTGTCCAACTGCTACCCCCCGCAGACCTGAGTGCCGCGCTTTTTAAGCCCGTGGGCACAGTGCCTGTTTTTCAGATCACGGTGGATG
>NZ_JAYUPA010000397.1:0-1790 GCF_043760365.1 Armatimonas sp. | reverse complement strand
GGAAGCGGCGGATAGGATCGAAGGAGAAGGCAAGCACGAGCACTCCAAAGCGCGTCACCCCACCCGACTCCGCCTTTGCGAACTGGTCGGTGGCCAGTAGTACTAGGGCGCTGTAGGCAGCAAGAACCAGGGAGAGCGCCATACCCAGCACAAGTGTCCGGCGAATCAGCACCTTGATGTCGAAGAGCTGGTGATGCACCACCGCATAGCCGACTGCCAGCAGAAGAAGCAGTGTTGAGAGCGGACCTACATCGATCCAGCGGAAATCTCCCTGCGTGTAGGGAATGAGCACATTCGTGACTATCGAGATCGCACCTGTCGCCAGAATACCTACCCCCAGGAGAAGGAGCTGATCCCGAACATGCTGCGGGTGGCTTCCAGCCCTGCGCTCACGAAACGCAAGAAGGATTGCACCGCCCAGCAGACCAACCAAGTGGAGCGCGTAGAGGGAAAACAAGGGGCCGTAGACTGTCTGATGCGTCTGTATCGCTGCCTCGCTTACCCGCTCCGCCTCATCAATCCAAGGCGTCAGGGTACTCACCAGAGCCACTAGGAGCGTCACCCAGCCCAGACTTTGATCCATCCTACGAATCGGTAGGTCTGCCACTGCGCGAACGAGCCGATAGACCGCGTAGACAGCAAGGCTTGCCGCAGCGAAGTTGAGCCGACCCACCAGAAGTACCTGCTCCGGTATCGTGGCGTGCTGAAAGACATAGAGAGTCGCTGTCCAGCCTAAGAGGGAGACACAGGTGCCCACGAACCAGCGGGCCGCCGCAGAGTTGCGCTCACGAATCCAGAGATACAGAGAGGCACTGGCGAGAAGCAGTCCCGCGAGGCCGTACAGGGTCAAGATAAGCAAGGGGTTCATGACAGTCAGCTAGGGATAGGATGTCTCCATCGTCGCTATCCAAACGCGCCGCGTCAAGCATTGCGGGAAGGTCAATGTGCTGGTGCGAGCATGTAGTCAAATATCCCTCGGTAGGTTTTCGAGATAAGGGCGCGCTCGGCAAGGGAGCCAGCGACCTCACGCACCGAGAGGCTACTGGGGTAGCAGGGCTCACCCCAGTGCTGCCGCAGCTCCCCGATCACCACCAGCGGCCAGCCCAGAAGGCGGTAGGCGCGGAGCATCTTGGGAGTCGCCTCCAGCCAGATGGTCTTTACCTGGTTCTCTACGCAGTAGCGCCAGAGAGCCGAGCCAAGCTGCCAGAATGCCGCGCCACTATCCTTGCCCCGATACTCAGGTAGCACCGCCAGAATCGCCGCATGGAGCACTCCTGAGGCTCTATCCACAACCGGTAGTTCCGGCCAAACCAGATGCGTTGGCACTTCACCCGCTTCGTCAGACGTGATGAGCTGGAGCCCACCCACGAGAACGTCCCCCACCCACACCCCGAAATAAACGGAACGAGCAGCATGAGCACGAATCTGATCGCCCGGCTGCCAGCCCTCATCCGCTGCAATCTCCTCGAAGAGACAAATAACCGCTTCCGCTTCCGTTGCCCTTATCTCAAATGCAGTCTCTGGTATCTCGAACGTGCTTCGCCTCGCCACCGGGTCACCTTCTCTCATGCTTCAGGATATGTTGCCAATAGTCCGTTTACTAGTATACCGTTGCTTCAAAGGCCGCTACTGCATACTGTAACTCTGTGCCAAAAAGAAAAGAACCAAACGAGAGAGACCCTGTCCTTCAAGCCATCGGCAAACAGATCCGAATGCACCGCGAGGGCACGGGATTCTCTCAGGAGCGCTTCGCCCTTAAAGCCGGGATGGACCGCACCTACTACGCCGCC
>NZ_JAYUPA010000396.1:0-5008 GCF_043760365.1 Armatimonas sp. | reverse complement strand
CTCAAGCCTGAATTGTCGGCAGAAGCACCTTGCGCGGGCGTAATTGGTTGCATGGCGAGTGTATCGGATACAGCATTGTACCCTTAAAACATTTCACGGATCATGAGAGGGACGCTTCGCATAACGGGGCATTTTCTATCTGGTAGCTCGTTGCCAGATGCCTTCACGCCGCGATATGCACCCCGATGAGAGGCGATGGTCATATCATTCCCTACACTATCTTTTCCGTTTCGTCTCGCTGCTTCCGAGTAAAATGTCAAATATGGACGAAACCGTAATTTGCCCCATTGCTTGGCGATGGGCCGAAATCCACCAAGCCCTTGTGCGGGCGTGGGAGAAACGACAGCGGGCGGGCGATTCTATCCCCCCGCCGCCGCCTAAACCGCTCATCCTCGCGGGTTGGGCCTATTCAGATGATGAAGCAAAGCGTCAGCGCTGGGCGGAAACAGTGGCGTGGGCCGCGCAGTACGGTTTTGCCATTCCTACTTTACCACCAGAAGAGCGCTACCCGCGTCCACAAGGCTGATCGTAAGAGAAGTGGTCACTAGTTAGGCGTCGTGCATTTCAGAGTTTTGAGGTAGGATGGCCGCCAGGCAAATGACCGAGTGACCTGACCCCCGTTTAGGTCCAGCAGGTAGGTTACTCGACTCCCGATTTCTCGGGTTTGGGGGCAGCGCATGCCAGCCACTCTCTAGGAGTTAAATCTCCCAGAGAACTATGCGGTTAAGTGCCTGATACTGTGCGCGAAAACGTTCCTTTTCCGTGACTGTTTTCGAGGGGCTTTACAGCTCGGTGACTCGGGCTGGCTCCAGAAGCGCCAGTAGATCCACACGCTGGATCAGAACCTTCCGCAAGCCAGCCACTCGGAACGCCTTGAGTTTGCCCGAGCGGATGTAGGAGCGGATTGAGGAGGTGGAGAGTTGCAAGTAGCTCGCCGCCTGTTCTACCGTCAGGAGCGGCGTCCCGTCGGGATTGTCTGTCATGAGAGCAGTATACGCCAGGCCTTCTACAGCGAGGTCAACCGATGACACAGAAGTCAGCGGATGACTCGAAAGGTCAGGTTGATCCGAGGCCCAAGCGACCGCGCCGACTTGGGGAGTTGGTGGAGCCAGAAGTGCTGGGTCGGCCCTGCCATGATCAACAAGCTCCCCGCCGTAAGATCCAGAGCCACCCTCTGCTCCTTGTGGAGCTTATGCTTGAAGTGGAAACGCCGCGTCGCTCCCAGGTTGACCGACGCAATCACGGGGTTCTCACCCAGCTCCTTCTCATCGTCAGAGTGCCACCCCATACTGTCGCGCTCCGAGCGGTAGTAGTTCAGCAGCACGCTGTTGAAGACCACACCGGCCACAGGCTCGATTCGCTCCTTTATCGCCAGGAGCTCGGCAGTCCAGGCTTGTGGCTGCATCGTCATCCCAGAGTAGGTGTAGCTGCAACCAGGGTCGCCATGCCATGCCGTGAGCCGTGGCTGATCCACTAAGCGGCCAAAGAGCCGAATCTGGTCTTGCCGCCACGGGGTTGTCTGGATCAGCTCGGCAAGGAGCCGGTCGGCTTCTGACTCGTCGAAGAAACGGGGGTAGAAACGCACGTCCGCATCAGGCATATCAAGTAAAGAGCCGTCGCTATCGAGAGTGTAGCCTCTCCTGCATCGAGGCGTTCCATCTTCCATACCAGTAGTTTACACTCTGACCATCAGAGGGCTCAGCGACCAAGCGAGTGCCTTTACTAACCTAACCAGCGCCCAGACTAACAAGGAGCTTCCCAACGACGAACAGTATTATGGAGATCCTCCAGCAGGAGGCGCAACCCTTGAGAGGTTGAAAGTGCTGCATGGCGAATTTGTCGCTCCTTCTCTTCCGTCGAGATCAGGCGATCCTGATCCCAATAGAAAGCGCTCACACGGGGCGGCAGTTCCGGCCAAGTAACCAAAAGCACATCACTGCGTACCGGTATTTCTTGACTGGGAAAAGGCATTTCTTGCTCGCCCACTGGCCCACAAGGAAACTCTTCAAGACAGGAGGGACTATCCTGGTCGCCCGAGTTCGACTCTTCGACGCCCTCTTTGGTACTCGTAACAGTTCCTGCATTGCCTGAGACGATGTTGGGTAGCACCACAAGACGCAGGCTTGACAGCATTCTCTTGGCATCATCCACGTCCCCACTGAAGCAATTGGTCGCCAACCATCGAATAAGTTGTGATTTTTCCTCCGCTGTTGGAGGACGAAAATCATAAACGTAAGGATTCTCGCCTATATCTAATCCAGGTTTCCCCATGGCAAGTCGATTAATAATCAGTATCCCCTCGCCAAGATTAAAACAGACACATATTAAATTTCTATAAACTTTAAAGGCCTTTTCAGAGGTTTGCCGAACTGCGCTCAGGTGAAGAACGGTGCTCATGAAAGAGCAACTTGTCGATTCGTCCTTCAAGGAACCGACGAATAGGATCGAAGGAGAAGGCCAAGACCAGAACGCCAAAGCGCGTTACCCCACCCGACTCAGAGCTGGCGAACTTGTCGGTTACCAGCAGCACCAAGGCACTATAGCAGGCAAGAACCAGCGAGAGTGCGACACCAAGCACCACAGCACGGCGAATGAACACACGGATATCGAAAAGCTGGTGGCGGATCACCGCGTAGGCAACAGCAAGCAGAAAAAGCAAGGTCGAGAGCGGCCCCACATCGATCCAACGGAAGTCATTGAAGGTGTAGGGAAGAAGCGCGTTGGTCACCAGAGAGATCACACCAGTCGCCAGAGTGCCCCAGCCCAGGAGCAGAAGCCTATCTCGGTGGGGGGAGGCTACCCTAATGCTAGAGCGAAACGCCAGCCACAGCGTGGCGACCAGCATTCCAGTGACATGGAAGACGTAGAACCCAAATAGCGGCCCGTAGATAGTCTCATGACCACCCGTGATGCCCGTGCCGACCAGCTCAGCCTTATCGATCCATGGAGTCCCAGCACTGATAACGGCTAGGGCAACCGAGAACCAGAGTAGCCAGGTATCGCTAGCATGGGTAGGCAGAGCCGCTACGGCCTTAACGAACCTAAAGCCAAAGTAGACTGCAAGGCTCACGGCGGCGAAGTTGGCACGACCGACCAGCAGAACGTAACCAGGATCTTCCGAGCGCCCGAACAGGAATAGGGTTACCACCCAGACGAGGAGGGCTAGGCACGAGGCCACAAACCAGCGCACAACAGGCGAACGACCTTCCCGAACCAGGAGGAAGATCGAGGCACTCGCCAGCAGGAGGGCACAGAGAGCGTAGAGGACTTCGGCAAGGATGGAGTTCATCGAGCAAAGGGAGAGTTCATCTACCCCATCGTCGCATATTTACCGTGCCGCCTCAAGCGATAGTGAGTGGTCGTGGCTGTAGGGCAGCGGTGAATATGCTTCGATACGTCGTCGAGACTAGGGAGCGCTCGGCAAGCGATCCAGCGACCTCACGCACCGAGAGGCTACAAGGGTAGCAGGGCTCGCCCCAGTGCTCCCGCAGTTCCCCAATGACCACTAGTGGCCAGCCCAGCAGACGATAGCACCGGAGCATCTTAGGCGTTGCTTCTAGCCAGACAGTCTTGACCTGATTCTCCACGCAGTAGCGCCACAGCGCCGAGCCAAGCTGCCAGAACGCCGCGCCACTATCTTTGCCACGGTACTCGGGAAGCACCGCTAGAACCGCCGCGTGGAGTACCCCAGAGGCCGCATCCTGTACGGGAAGCTCGGGCCAGACCAGGTGTGTAGGAACCTCGCCTGCTTCATCTGGTGTGACGAGCTGGAGTCCGCCCACGAGCCGCTCCTTATCCAAGACACCGAAGTAGACAGAGCGACCAACGTGGGTGCGCAGCTGGTCGCCAGGCTGCCAGCCCTCTTCAGATGCTATCTTTTCGAAGAGCTGTATGACACTCTCCCCGCCCTGTACCAATTGGTTCACCAACATGGAGCCTCCTAAAGATTTCCTTCTAAGTAGTAGGATTTTATCATGATGCCAACTACTTAGTAGGTTATCAGATGCTTTTTCCCGTGAGAATCCAGGCATGACTTTGTTAGGAGAGAAATCATGCCCCGCGGTGCACCACGCCTAAGAAAAAACGGGGTGTATCAGAACGCCATTGGCGCACGAGTCAAAAACCGGCGCAAGGAACTCAAGCTTACCCAGGATGCTTTCTGTGCTCGCCTGACCAACCACTCTGGCGGTGGTTGGTCTCCGACAGAAGCGGATATTTATCGGATTGAGCGGCAAACTCGGATTGTTTCTGATCTGGAATTAGTCGTGATTGCCGCTGCTCTAGAGTGTGAAATCCTCTGGCTGCTCGAGGCAGAGCTAGGAGTTCGACCCGCCACAATATGTAGCCGTTGGTATTCTTGGAGTGAGTAGAGAATTCGAGGGTGTCAGGTAAAATAGAGACGAATAGAGGAGATTTGCCGCTCCCGACAGACGAGAGAAAGATAACAAAATAATGGGACGACGACCGAAAGCCGCCACAGAAGCGGCAGCAGCACCGATAGAAGCGACGGCAGCAGCCGTGCCGATAGTACGGCGGCGGCGTAGAAGCTCGATAGTGGATCATGGGGCGCAGACCGCGATCTTGATTGACTCACTACTGCATGGCCGTGGTGCCGCCGGAGCCAGTCAGGAAGAGGCGCTTGCCGTCGTGAACTGGGCACGGGGTGTCCATTCGGAGGAAGCCGAACTCAAGACCCTGACAACCCGTGTGCGCCGCGCCAAGGCACTCAATGCCCCCGAGCGCCAGGTGGTTCTTGACTTGAACAAGGCGCTTCTAAGTGGCGTTCTGGCGGGGAGCCTCATCGTGGATGTCACCGAGTCGGGCAGCGTCGCCTTCAAGCAGGCAACTTAGTCCGAGTAACTTCCAGCCCACAACTAACGAAAACCACTAGCTCAGTTCCTGGGCTGGTGGTTTTCGCATTTTTAAACGCCCTTGGATTCTGTCCAACTAAAACCTGTCCCTGACAATCTGCAAGCCATCATGGATTTCTAGATCCCTCCAAATAGGG
>NZ_JAYUPA010000395.1:0-1792 GCF_043760365.1 Armatimonas sp. | reverse complement strand
AAGCCAGGAAGCGCCAATACACTCTCCGCAAACCCCGCATGGCTCGTCGCCAGCATCGTCCCTTGGTTCGTGCGCTCCAGATGGAAAAAGAACGCCTTTCGCAGAGTACACTCCGCACTCACCCGAGTCATCGGGATGAGGCTTGTGGGCTCTACCTCCACCCGCACTGTCCACGGCGGGATTGGGATCGTAATATGCTCACGGTCAAAGAAATCGCCGGGCAAGTACTGCCCAGCGATTTCTACTGCGATGTTCTGCCAGATACCTGTTGGATCTCTAAGCAATTTTATTTTGGTGCGACTTGAAAAACGACTGCGCCTTGATGATAGCGAACTGTTCCGTCATTTCCATCTTCGTCGTAAGATAATATTAGCAAATATGAAGAATCTGGTTTTAATTCTTTAAATGTTATAGATTTTGCTCCTATTGTAGGTACTCCTTTGTGTTTTATGTCCTCATAATTATTTGATGCTATGGAACCTTTTTGGCCTGGTGTTACTGCTGTGGTTTGGGATATTTCCATGAATTCTATTTTTGGAGGAAGCTCGGTTCTTGGATTAAAGTCAGCTATATCCTTTGGATTTCCTGATTTATCTTTTATAGATGCGCTTAAACCGAAATTTAAAAAGTTTTTATATTTTAGAACAGTATTGAATTTTAGTTTTCCTGCTGCCAGAGATACATTTGTTTCTCCTATGTCACCTGCTGTGTCATCCGTTATGACAATATCTATGGGAAGATGTACGCCTCCATGACTGCGAATTGACAGTTCACTTTTGATGCTGTTACCATTCCCACCTGTCTTTTGGTTGTCACATCCTGTCGTCAGGGCTACGGAGAGTATCAGAGGGAGTGCTAGACTGATTTTCATGAGGTTGTCCTTTGCTAGAAACTAGTGTTAGTTTTCTGAATGTGAGAGATCAAGTCGGTTAACGAAATGCTTTGTCCACTGGTGATAAATGCTTCCCATGAGCTTCCGAGCCGGGTTTGCGTGGCACTTTGAATACTATTGTAACGATCCTCGTCTGAATAGTCAATAGGGATATTGTTCTGGCTACGTACGGCTTCGATCTTTCCGATACAGAGTGCCAGTAGATCTGAGGGAGCTTGGCTTTCCTGTAGTGCGAAAAGGATAGAGACGAGGTTTGTCACCATCCCGAGGCCCGACTCACCTTCGATCTGAACACGTCGTTCCAAGGCCTGGCAGAACAGTTTCAGGGCTTCGGCAGGATGTTTTCGCTCTCGGGCGATCAACCCCAAGTTGTAGAGGACATAGAGCTCCGTTAAACCATCACCTAGCTTGCGGCTATAGGTGAGGCTCTCGGCGAGCGTCGCTTCTGCCTCTGCCCACTGGCCAGCACGTATCTGGACGGCTCCCAGATTATAGAGGATGCTGGCTAGGCGCTTGGGGTGAGGATGAAGCCGATAGTAGGCTAAGCTCCGCTCCAGATAGGCTTGTGCCTTATCATAGTTATGTTCGTCACTAGCAAGCGTTCCGAGATTGCCTTGCATCACGGCTACCTCAGCCGCATCTCCCGCTTGTTCAAAAAGGCTCAGAGCAAGTTCCAAATCAGCCGATGATTCAGAATAGCGGTGGAGGTTTTGAGCTAGATTGCCGCGTGAACGTAGGGCATGGGCGCGTTGCAGAGGTAGTGCGTCTGGGAATGCGGTGAGAAGCTCCGTTAGACGGTTATGGCCTTCGACGAGATACTCGCGGATGAGCCAGAACCAGAGGATAGACTTTGCGAGGCGCAGGGCAAGCTCGCCGTTTTCGGGTTGGGTCAGGGCAGCA
>NZ_JAYUPA010000394.1:0-5009 GCF_043760365.1 Armatimonas sp. | reverse complement strand
GGACATTGTCCCAGGGCGTTAGTTTAGCAAAAAAGCGTTCCACGTAGCTATCTCGTTGCGTACGCAACTTCTGCGCCTCAGCCGAAGCCGTTGTATTTGCCGTCCGCTGAGCCGCTTGGTCCAGCTTCACTATATTGTCGTCAAGTTCGGCAAGAAACTGCTCAAACTCTTGGATACTCATGTTTTCCAATTCGTTTCAGGACCCTAAAAAAGCAAGCGTCTTTGCCAGCGTCGTTGTTAAATCTTTACGAGCGATGATCTTATCGAGCTGCCCGTGCTCTTGCATAAACTCGGCAGTGCGGTAGTTCGCAGGCGGCTTGACACTCTGTGCCTGCGCGGCAACCCGCTCGCCTGAAAGCCCAACCGTTGCGCCCGGCTCAGCGTAGATCACATCCCCGAGACTGGCGTAAGAAGCCACGGCACCACCGGTTGAGGGGTTGGTGAGCACGACAATATAGGGCACTTTCGCCCGGTCTAGCTGCGCCACGGAGAGGCTAGTCTTAGCCATCTGCATTAGGCTGGTAAGACCCTCCTGCATCCGTGCGCCCCCTGAGGCGCAGAAGGTGATGAGTGCACTTTTCTCATCGAGAGCGCGGTCGGCGGCGCGGGCGAACTTCTCGCCAAAGACGCTTCCCATAGTGCCCGCGAGGCGTCCCCACTCAAAATCGGAGATCGCCAAGACGCAGGGCTGGCCACTCAGAGTCGCCACACCGGTAACCAGGCCATCGGTGCGGGGATCGTCTCCGTCTTCCCCCGCGACCAGCTTATCCACATAGCCGGGGAACTGTAGGAAATCCTCGCTACGAAGCTCGCGCCGTCCGAACTCGACAAAGCTCCCTTCGTCGGCGGTGATGGCGATGCGCTCATCGGCGGTGAGACGATGGTGGTGGCCACACTTGATACAGACCTTGAAATCACGTTCAAAATCTTTGGTGTAGAGAATCGCTCCGCACGTGGTGCACTTGGTGAAAGCTCCCTCAGGTGCAACGGCAGGGGCGGGGCGGCGAAACCAGTCAGGCATAAAATTGCATACCTTGATATAATCCTGGACACGTATGTCGCTTCAAGAACTCCGGCGTCAGATTGACGCCCTCGATGCCCAGATTCTCGACCTTCTCTCCCAGCGGGCGCATGTCGTCCAGGAAGTCGGTCACTCTAAAACACGCACTCAGACCAAGTTTTTCTCGCCTGAGCGTGAGCGCCAGATCTTCGAGCGTCTCGAAGAGGCCAACCAGGGACCGCTTCCGCCCACGGCGGTTCGTGCGATCTTCCGGGAGATCCTCTCTGGGATGCGCGCACTGGAGGCACAGATCCGTGTCGCGCACCTTGGCCCAGCCGGGACTTTCTCCCACCAGGCAGCACTCGACAAGTTCGGCACTTCCTCTGAGCTAAAGGCCGCTGACACTATACCCGATGTTTTTGCACTCGTCGAACGGGGCGAGGCGGACTACGGGGTCGTCCCTGTGGAGAATAGCACCGAGGGAATTGTCCCCTACACGCTGGACATGTTCCACGAGAAGGGCACGCGCCTCAAGATCTGCGCGGAGGTCTATGTTCCCGTGGTGCACAATCTGGCGAGCAAGGCCGAGACGCTCTCTGAGATTCAGCGGCTCTACGCCCACCCGCAAGCCTATGCCCAGAGCCGCAACTGGATTCGCGATAATCTAGGAACGAGCATCGAGGTCATTGACGCCACGTCAAACTCCAAAGCCGCCACACTCGCCGCCGCCGACCCGACCAGCGCCGCGATTACCACGAGCATTGCCAGCGAGCTCTACGGCATCCCCCTGCTCGCGCAGCACATCGAGGACTCGCCGCACAACCGCACGCGTTTTTTGGTGATTGGGGAAAACACCCCCCAGCCATCGGGCAAGGACAAGACCAGCATCTTCTTCTCCGTGCAGCACCGCGCAGGCTCGCTCATGCGCGCCATGGCCGCCTTCGATGCCCACGACATCAACCTCACCATGATCGAGAGCCGCCCCACCAAGCAGCTCCCGTGGGAGTATGTCTTTTTTATAGATATCCAGGGCCACCACAAAGAGGCATCGGTCGCCCGCGCCCTAAAACTCTTAGAGGAACACAGCCTCTTCGTCACGATTCTGGGCTCCTACCCCGAGGCGAACTGACCCCGCCGGTCATCAGCGTTCTAGGTCGCAGACGAGCATTCTGTGATCGGAGTACTGGGTCTTGACGGCAATCAAAGCTTTGGCGCTGTGCTCCCGTAGCCAGAGCTGATCAATCCGGTGGATCGGCAGGTCGTTGGCGATGGTGTTGCCCCAACCCAGCCCGGCAAGTGGCCAGGCATCCTGAAGTTTGAGGGCGGTGAGTTCGGTGAAGATCCCATCGCCTGCCGGGGCATTGAGATCGCCGCCCAAAAGAAGTGCCCCCTCGCGTGGAAGCTGCTGCGCCACGGCGCGTAGCTCTGCACGGCGGGTTTGACGGTTCTCTGTGTGGGCTTTCCAGCACTCTGAGTTCCCGAAGTCCACGCGCAGGATACTAGGCGTCAGCCGGACACTGGCAACGATGCCTTGCGGTGTTTGCACGACCACAGCATAGCGCTGGAGTGAGCGAGGAAGCGGCATGGAGGTAAGGTTTGGGGCAAGCACAGCAGTGTCCAAACCAAGCACACAGTCATCTCGGCTCCCGTAGAGTTTCTCCGCAAGCACTCGAACACTCTCGGGGTTGGGGGTCTCTTGGAGCAACACTACATCAGGCTTCCAGGCACGTACTTCGTCAGCGGCCTTGGGATCTCCGCCCACACAGTTCAGTGAGACAACCCGCCAGGTACCTGTCGCTTTTACTGCCGTGGAGGGCGCAGAGAGCCAGCGCAGAGGATGCAGCAGGGGCCGTAGCTCATCCACAAAAAGTAACGAAAAAAACGCCCAGAGTGCCCAGAGTCCTCGCACACGCCGCCGTTTCCACCGCACTCCCGCCAACAAGCTCCCCGGCAGCGGCCAGCACCACACAGGAGTGACCGTCACTGCCGCAAGTGCATCGGTGCGCGTGGCGTAGCAAAGTGTCAGAAAGCCCAGTAGCAGCCCCGAAATTCCAGGAAAGAGCCACATGCGAAAGCGCTTCATGGCCTGTAGTGTACCGCCCTTTAGCTTCCCCAAATAGCAAAACCTCCCCGGTAGCATGCATACCGGGGAGTTTTTTGGCTAGTTAAGCCAGAAGCTTGCGAGCCTAGTGCTTGCGGCGACGGATTGCCAGTCCCGCGATTCCCAGGCCTGCCAGAACGAGTGTTCCTGGCTCAGGTGCAGTGCTAACGGAAGGAGCTGTAGTGATTACATTCGCACTGCTATTAGCGGAAACACCTCCACCGAGTACTGCTGCACCTCCATTGGTAATAATATCTCCTGTTGTACCCGCCATGCGCAGGAGAAAAATGGAGCCGTTTTGGTTTTGGGTGAGCGCAGCCGTGGTACCGAAGGTTACGCTTGATCCTTGATCACCTGCATTGGAGCGCTGATCCGTATCTGGAGTTGATGTAATCGCGTTCGTCATTACGCCACCACCATCAAGATCTGTATCACTCGTAGCACCAAATGTTAGCGTACGTCCACCAAAACCCGCAACGGAAAAGTTAGCGACAGCCGCATTACCCGTAGCCGTCTGGAGCTGGTACGCAAAAATCAGCTCAGTGCCATTGCTGAAGGCGGCAGAAATGAGGTTGCCGGAGATATTAAGCCCCGCATTAATCCCAGAATATGCAGCAGACTGTGTTGCCCCAAACTGAGAAAATCCCCCGGGGATTCCTCCTGTGGTATTCAAGAGGGAGTAGTTATTTAAACTTCCCACAGGGAGGCTTCCAAAAGTAACCTGGGCCTGGGCTGAGGTTGCTCCTAGAATCGCCCCAACTGCCAGGATACTAGGCACGATCTTCTTTAGATTTGTTCGATTTAAAACCATGGTTTATGTTTCCTTTTCTCTAGCGCTATTTAGAGAGGGCGAGCTTTTGAGAGATTTGAGTAACTCACCCGGGTTGATTATTGGAAACAACAGAACCATTCCGTACCTAGCGAGCTCTATTTTCTTACAAAAAATGTAAAAACACAGGGGGTTTCTCTCGGGTAAGTGGGGGCCGATGGCCCGCGCACTGGTAATCCTACCTAAAAAAAAGCCCCCTTCACCTTGCAGGCGAGGGGGGCGATCTTACACTCCCATCACGAATGTCAAACCCGCATCACGGAGGTCAGGATCACCGGGCGGCGGCCCGTGCGCTTCTCAATGAACTTCTTGAGAGCCATCCGTATATCGCCCTGGAGCGCTTCCGGCTCACGGGGGGATTCTTCCTCGCTGTCTTCGTCTTCCAGAAGCTTCTCCACCACAGTGGCAGCCTCGGCGAGAAGCTCATCGGCGCTGTCCATGTAGAAACAGCCACGTGAGAGAAACTCCGGCCCCCCAATCAGCTCGCCGCTCTCGGAGTCGAGAACGACCACGACATTGAGGAAACCATCGTTGGCGAGAAACTGCCGGTCGCGCAGAACCAGCTCGTGAATCTCCTGGCCCGTGTCGCCATCAATAAGCACCGCGCCCGAGGGAATTCGGTCCACGATCTCGCCTTTGCTGGTGTCCAGCTCCAGCACATCACCTAGCTCCAGCACGAAGACATCCTCGGGAAGCCAGCCCATGTCCTGAGCGTGCCGGGCGTAGAGAGCGAGCATCCGCCGCTCACCGTGCACGGGAATGACGTACTGTGGGTTGGTGATATTCAGAACCAGCTTCAGCTCCTCGGAGTAGCCGTGCCCGCTGACGTGCACGGGCATGAGGGCATCGTAGATCACATTGGCCCCTAGAGCGAAGAGCTTGTTGACCACCCGCCAGACCGCCGACTCGTTGCCGGGAATCGGCGACGACGACAGAACAATCGTATCGCCTTTCTGGATGGTCACTTGCCGATGATCGCCCGCCGCCATCCGTGAGAGGCCCGCGAGCGGCTCTCCCTGGCTGCCGGTGGTGAGAATGGTGATCTGATTGGCCTTACAGTTGCTGATATCATCGGCGCG
>NZ_JAYUPA010000393.1:0-1793 GCF_043760365.1 Armatimonas sp. | reverse complement strand
TCGGTCATGTCTGTGGGCCCCACCAGAAACTCCCGCTGGTAAGCAGTGGTGTCCATGAGAGTGGGAGTCCAGCCTTTTTCCTGTGTCTGGGCAATCCGATAGCGATTGTAGAGCAGCAGGCGCTCGGGGTCACAGAGAGGGGGGGTGCTTACCTGAACCCGTAGATCCGCGTTCTTTGCCAGCGTGCGCCGCTGGATCCGATTGGGCTGCCACTCGTTCATGGGCACGCGCATCGAGAGGCACTCACGGCAGGTTTCGCAGACAGGGCGCTGTAAAAACGCTCCGAACTTAAACCAGCCTAGGCGCAAGCGCCGTTCGTACTCGCCCGAGACCATCTCACCAATATGCTGGTACTTCATGGTCCAGCTCTGATCGGCGAGGTAGGGGCAAGGCTCGGGGCCATTGACAATAGTCTGAAGTATTCGCACGGGGCGTATGCATTGTACCCTAAGTCGTGGTTCCGATCAGGGAAAATCCCGCCCAGTAGTGTGGATGTCGCCATTTTCCGCTTTGTTGAAGGGCTCGGTGCGCTTGGTGCAGCGCATCGGCGGGGCTCTTTTTTTCTTTGAGTGCGGTGTAGAAAAAGTCCATAAAGCGTGCCGTTGCCTCGTCGTTTACCGACCACTGGGTCACCACAAGCTGCTGTGCTCCTGCCGCTAGAAACGCCCAGCTCAGCCCGATCACGCCCTCGCCAAGCTGCTTTTCGCCTTGGCCCGTATTGCACGCGGAGAGCACCACAAGCTCCGCGTTCAGTGTCAGGGAGAGAACCTCTCGCGCGGTAAGGAAGCCATCGTCGGTGCTTTCCAGAGCAGGGGCCGAGAGCACTAAAGACGAGAGCATCGGGGCGGCGTTGTTGAGAAAGGCGTGGCTGGCAAGATGGAGCAGTGAGAACTGACCCGCTTCTTTGATAAAGCTTGTTTCCTGCGCGGCATTTCCTCGACGGACTACGGCTCCTGGAAAGTGCTTGGCAATCGCCCTCGCCTCGCTCTCGGCACCGGGAAGTGCGGAGAGTGCGCCTGCACGTGTTACCGCGTCCTCCAGCGCAGAAACTAAGTCGCGGTCGGGTGTCTTGATCGGGCGATCCGGGATCTTAATCGGGCGATCGGGCGTGATGATCGGGCAGAGAGTAAAGCGTGCTTGCGGCCCCAGCTCCGGGTTAGCATAGACCAAGATCTTTGGCGAAGCAATCGTGCGATCCCCTCGCCAGAAAGACGCAGAGTGTGCTAGAGAGACCGTCTGTTTCGGACAGAGTAGCGCAAAAGGAAGGTCCCAGAGAGCGCCGTCGGGGCAGATTATCAGACGTGTCTTGCCAGAGAGCGGTTTTGCGAGCGGGGCGATCAGGCTCTGCACAAGCGAGCGTACGGCACTTTTTGTCTCTTTACTCTCGCTTTGGCATGCGCTCTGAAGAGCGGCTATCTGGCGGGTGAGATTCGGCAGATTTAGGGGGAGCGCGTGTACGGAGAGGCCCTTTTTTGTCACGACAAAGGCCAGCGGCTTCTCGGTGAGGGAGTACTCGATCAGGGCAGTATTGGCGGGTAGCGGGGCAGCCAGAGCCTTGCTGGCACGTGGCGGACGAGGGCGCAGACGGGCCAGAGTCGGGTGGCGTAGCGTGAGCTGATCTTCCCGAATCGCTTGCGCCACTTCAAGCTTTTTGAGCTGCTCACCAAGCTCCACAAAGCGTTTCTTACTCCCTGGCTCGTTCCTGACCCCCTCCGCGATGAGCTGCTGGTTGAGAAAGGCGGTTTGTTCTTGCAGGAGCCCCCACTGCCCTCACGGTGGGGGAGCGAGCGCAG
>NZ_JAYUPA010000392.1:0-1794 GCF_043760365.1 Armatimonas sp. | reverse complement strand
CGATCTGGGCATTGAGCTAGACACAGCGTTTGCGGCGAAGATGGCACGCAATGAGGAAAAGTACCCGGTGGAGAAGGCGCGAGGAAGCTCCAAGAAGTACACGGAGCTGTAGCTCGCCCTCATGAACGTGTCGCCCCCATGAACGTGTCGCCCCCATGAACGGGGGCGTCTTATTGACGGCTTCGCCGACACGAAGGGCGTGCCGCCCATGCAGAAAAATAAATTCTTGGATTTTATAAGATTTGGGGGTTCGCACCCGTTTTAGGAGTGTGAAAGAAGACTATCGGTGCCAGCGCCGTAATAAGCTGGTTATTGGTTTACATCTTGTTTGGGCGACGCATGAGCGCCGCCCCCTGATTACAGACGATTTAGAGCGTGTTGCCTACCATGCCATCTCTGCCGAAGCAACCCGACTGGGTTGTGAGGTGCTGGCAATCGGTGGAATGCCAGATCACGTCCATATGATCGTTACGATTCCCACGACACTGACTATCGCCCGCTTGCTCAATCAGGTCAAAGGCGGCTCGTCGTCAACAATACGCAACCACCTTGGCACTACGCGATTCTTCGCTTGGGAGCCTGGCTATGCAGCGTTTTCCCTCAGTCCAGATCACCAATCTGCCGCTATCGCCTATGTCCAAAAGCAGAAAGAGCACCACGCCAACCAGACCACCTACGACGACGAAGAAATCTAATTCCCTAAAATAGGGGCGGCACGCCCTTCGTGTCGGCGAAGCCGTCAATAAGACGCCCCCGTTCATGGGGGCGACACGTTCATGGGGGCGAGACACACTGCGGGGCGGCGCCCTCGGGGAGCGCAGGGACATCTATTCCTGCGCGGGGGAGGGTGCCCTCTAGCTCCTGCTTCCAGTGCGCCACATCGCCCGCTGGGCCGTAGGCGTAGAGCATCACCAGGGGAGTGCTGCCCGTGTTCGTGAGCTGATGGAAGACGGTCGGAGGGATGTAGACGCACTGGCCTGACTTCACGGCTTGCCGCTCCTCGCCTAGGCACATCTCCCCCTCGCCCTCGACAATAAAATACACTTCCTCTTGTCCCTGGTTGTGCCAGGGAACCTGCCCGCCGCCCGGCTCCAGCACGACATAGCCCAGGGCAAAGTTCTCACACTGCACCGGAGACATGCCACCCACTAAGTTACGTGTCCAGCGCTGCGCCGGGTAGCGACGACCGGCGAGTTCATTGAGGTCTGCGATATTCATGCCAGAGAGAGTACCCTATGCGCAGGTGGTAAACTCTCAGAACGAGCCATGAGAAACACACTGCGTGGGCTGTGCGCCCTGTTATTGCCGGTTGTCTTACTGGTGATGGCTGCCTGTGTGCGCCAGAGACCGGTGTCGGTAGCTCTTGGCCCGGAGGCGATCTATTCCGAGTTTGTGGGCAATGCGGCCTGCCAGCCCTGCCACGCGGTGGAGTTTACAAGCCACCAGAAATCTCGGCACATGAGCACGCTCCACGATGCCACACCAGCGGCGCTGGGGCTACTGGCTCCGGGGCTGGGAGTCACACCCGGCGGGATCGCACTGACGCAAGAAGGCGCGGGTCTCGCCGTGAAAATGGCGAAGAAACCAGGGACGCCGACCGTGCCGCTGGCGTTTGCGCTGGGCTCGGGCAAGACGGGGATGACATTTCTAGCGCTTTTGGAGCAGGGGAGTGCGGAGATTTTCCAGAGCTACTTTCCCAACCAGAAAAAGTGGCACACGACCCCCGGGCAGCAGGATTACGCGCACGGAAGCCTGGGACGGCCCTACGATGAGTCCACGACACGCCACTGTCTG
>NZ_JAYUPA010000391.1:0-5020 GCF_043760365.1 Armatimonas sp. | reverse complement strand
TTTGATATCAAACCGGCGCTCAATAAATACGCGGGCAAGTCCATCGAGGAGACGCCGTATAAGGCCGTGCTCGATCCCAAGCGGGTCAATGCCAATATTGTCGGGGGCAACCCGAATCACGGCAACCGCAAAGTCATCATGCCGCTCCAGACGGGCTACAAGAAATACGGCCAGTGCGGGCTTGAAGTCGGCGACTGGTTCACGAATATTGGCACCTGCGCGGATGACCTCGCCATCGTGCGCTCACTCTGGACGCTGGACAACGACCACGGGGCGCAGCTGACGTTCCAGACGGGCCGTCATGTCCGCGAGGGGGCCCATCCGACGATTGGCTCCTGGGCCTGCTACGGCCTCGGCACCCTCAACGAGAACCTGCCCGAGTATGTCGTGCTGGGCACCCCGACCGGCGACTGCTGTGGCGGCGCGTGGACCCATGGAGCATCGTATCTGGGGCCACAGTACGCGGGCGTCAAGCTGAGCGCCGACCCCAAGAAGCCCCTGCCCTTCCTCAAGCCCGCCGATAACCTCACCGCCGATGAGCAAGCCGCAAACTTCTCGCTCATAGGCCGCCTCAACCGGCTCGCGGGCATTGACTACCCCGATGACAAAGACCTCCAGGCACGCATCAAAGCCTACGAGCTCGCCTTCCAGATGCAGACCTCCGTCCCCGAAACCCTCCAGCTCGAAAAAGAGTCGGCGGAGACGCGGGCGCTCTATGGGCTGGATCAGCCGCACACCAAAGCCTTCGGTGAGCAGTGCCTCGCGGCCCGGCGGCTAGTCGAGCGCGGCGTGCGCTTTGTCCAGCTCTTCCATGGCGGCGGCGGCGGCGGGGCCTGGGACGCCCACAGCGATGTCAAGGGAAACCACACCACGCTCGCCGCCCAAGTAGACAAGCCCATCGCTGGTTTGCTCAAGGACCTCAAGCGGCGCGGGCTGCTCGACGAAACCCTAGTGGTCTTTGGCACCGAGTTCGGGCGCACTCCCGGCGCGGAGGGCACAGGCCGCGACCATCATCCCCAGGGCTTCTGTGCCTGGCTGGCTGGCGGCGGCGTGAAAGGCGGGATCACCCACGGCGCCACCGACGAGCTCGGCTTCTACGCGGTCGAGAACCCCCACTACCTCACCGACATCCACGCCACCGTGCTTCACCAGCTCGGCCTGGACTCGCGCAAGCTCGAAGTGCCCGGCAGAAAGCGCCTCGAAATTGACCACGGCCAGCCCATCCGGGAGATTCTTGCGTAGATGGACGACATCTGGCTCCCGGATTTTCTGGACGCACAGCCGCTCGGCAGTGCTGCACTCTGGTCATGCCTTGCGGAACGGCTTCCATGGAGCACAGGTGCCGCGGAGTTTCAAGTGGAGTTCTCGGGGGCTTGGCAGCAAGAGCCTGCACAGGTTCTCAGACTGACATGGGACAATCAGGCGACTTATCCCCATGCGCGGGGTGTTCCAGAGCGAACGGTGACGGAACTTGGGGCTTGTGCTCTGGCGGTGCTCGTTTGTGCTCGGTATCTTGAAGCGAGTATCGAGCGACTTGCCACCGATGGAGATCGGTTTGACTACTGGGTGTGGTGGGGCGATCAATGGTTTGGCTTAGAAGTCAGTGGTACCCAGCTCGCAAGCAGAGCAGAGCTTCATCAGAGGCATCGTGAAAAGATTGAGCAACTTGCAAGCAACCCTTACGCGCTGGCTGGTTGCGTCGTTGTGGTGAGCTTTACGACGCGCACTATCCTTTTTTCGGCACACTTTCCCGAGGAGGAAGAGAACGTATGAAATTAAAACGACCAGAAGGCATGAAGGGGCTCGATGTCTCCGCACTGAGCGAGCAGCATCACCAAAAAGGCGACTACAAGAGTAGGCTTTTGATAGAAGCACGCCTTCGCTGGGAGGAGTTTCAGGACGACCAGGCGCTTGATATGTACGCAGAAGTTGCCTCTCTGGAAGAGGAGCTGATGCAAGAGTGCCGCGCTGCAGAAGTGGGGCCGAAGTACTTTATCCATGCCTTCAGCGCCGCCCACTGCTGGATCAAAGCCGCCGATTTCTACCGAGCACGCCATCTCTGCAACACGATCCTGGCACAGCCCGATATCACGCCACCACTCCGCGAAAAAGCCGAAACGCTTCTCCAAGGAGTGCGCGAAGGCCAGCAGGCATCGTGGGAAAAGCTCAACCCAAAACTGGCAGCATAATAAACATGCCAGCAAGAGACCCGGAAGAGGTCGCGGAAAATTTCATCAGTTACTTTGAACCCGATACGCCCGAGTCGGAAGCATACATCGATTTTTTAGAAAATATGCTCCGCTGGATGTACGGCTCTGGTGGCTGGATTAGGGACTTAGACTTACTACATCGCCGCTATGCCTATCGGCGGGATAAGCGCGGACAACAAGCAAATGACTTCATAGAGACCCTCTCAGACGATCATCAGAAGGTTCTGCGGGATATGCTCAATGAACGTCTTAACGTAGGTTACATGGAGAGCCTGTTTCTGATAAAAGGGCTTGAGATTCGCAATGGCAACGGAATTCAGCTTGATCTGGAAAACGGATTACGTGATGATGCATACCTTGAATGGATCTATTTCACTTCACCAGTCCAAATCCGAGCAGTGCAGAACGAATCTACTTCAGAAAAGCTATATCACAAGGATTGGGCTTATATCCAACGTCTTGAACCCGAGAACTGGAGGCGCTATATCGCTCCGATTATTGGGGCGGAAGCAAGCGAATCGTTTGTCACAGGGCGCGAGTGGAAGCCCAATAACGATGGCGTATTTGTGGGAGAGATGGAGGAATGGGAAAATATTGTTGGCTTCGTTTGCGTGAGCTTGGAGAAGTCTGAATTGGCCGATGCCGAAGTGACAGCGATTCATGTTCTACGGTTTTTCCAGGGGCGCAACATTGGTAAGCGGCTCTTGGCGGCGGCGGCAGGCGCGGCACAGGAAGCGGGTGCTCGCTCGCTGGTACTGTGGACACTGGCGGACAATGCCTACACGGTTGGATTTTGCCGCAAGCGTGGCGGCGAAGAAGTGGCAGAGCGAGAGGCGGCGTACGCACCGGGATTTCGGGAGATCGCGTTTCGCTGGACGGATTTAGAAGCGTTACGAAAACAAGGAGAAGTGGGATAGTGGCGTACTCGAAATTTACATTAGCGCAGGCACTGGAGACGTTCGGGCTCATCACCGACGACACGCAGGACTTGTTCCCTGCCGTCGAGCCCGTTGAGCCCAGCGAGCTGCTCCGTGCGACGCTGGCACAAAATACAGCGACGGCGCGGCGGATTGCGACGGAGAAAGCGCGCTCGGAGCTGATTGTTGCCCCGATCTTGATGGAGGTCTACCAGCGCAACCAGCCCGAGATCGGGTTCTTCTCCGGCGTGGACTTCACCGTGGACGATAAACAGGGGCTCTCGGGGGTCTGTGACTTTCTCTTCACGCGCTCACGGGAGCACTCGGTGATTGTCGCGCCCGTCTTTGCCGTGGTCGAGGCCAAGAAAGAAGACCTCAAGCCGGGGCTGGGGCAGTGCATCGCGGAGCTGGTGGCGGCGCGGCTCTTCAATGAGCGCAAAGGGACGACAGTTCCCGCGCTCTACGGCGTGGTGACAACCGGGACGAACTGGCAGTTTATTAAGCTCGTCGGGCAGACCGTGTATTTAGACCGCGAGGAGCGCTATCTCAACGGCGCACGCCAGATACTGGGAATTCTATTTCAGATCGTGAGGGGAAGCTAGTTTGATGCCAGAGCAGATTGCGGCGACGTTGATTCAGGCGCTGCCTTATATCCGGATCTTTGCCGGGAAGACGATTGTCATTAAATACGGCGGCAACGCCATGATTGATGAGGTACTGAAGAAAGCAGTCATGCGGGATTTAGTCTTGATGCGTCTGGTCGGGATCAACCCGATTCTCGTGCACGGCGGCGGGCCGGAGATCAATGAGGCGATGAAGAAGCTCGGGAAAGAGCCGGAGTTTGTAGCGGGGCGGCGCGTGACCGATGCGGAGACGATGGAGATCGTCGAGATGGTGCTGACAGGCAAGACCAACAAGAGCATTGTCGCGCACCTGAATAGTGAGGGCGTCCAGGCCGTCGGGCTGTCCGGGAAGGATGCCAACTTGCTCATCGCCACCAAGGACACCGACAACGGCGATATCGGGTTTGTGGGCAAGATCGCGCACGTCAACCCGGAGATTATCCACACGCTCACCAACGGCGGCTATATCCCCGTGATCTCGTCGGTGGCGGTGGGCGCGGACGGCCAGGCGTACAACGTGAATGCGGATACGGCGGCGGCGGCGCTGGCGGTGGCGCTCCATGCCGAGAAGCTGATCTTGATGACCGATGTCGAGGGGCTTTACAAGGACTTCTCCGACAAGAGCAGCCTGGTGAGCGAGATCACGGCCAGCGAGGCGCGGCAGTGGATCGAGGGCGGGATTGTGGACAAGGGCATGATCCCCAAGCTGGAGGCGTGTGCGAGTGCGGTGGAGGATGGCGTGCCGCGCGCCCATATCCTTGACGGTCGCCGTGCCCATGCGCTGCTCATCGAGCTCTTCACGGACAGCGGCATCGGAACCATGGTGCGGTAGTTGGAGATTAGAGAGGCCCGGCCCGATGAGGCCGCGCGGGTCTATGCCATCACACGCTCGGCGTTTCTGGAGTACGCTGCGGATGTCCCCCCGCCCTCGGCGCTCTTTGAGACGGAGGCGGAGGTGGTCAAGGAGCTGGCCGGAGGCAACCACCACGCGCTTCTCGCCGAGCGCGATGGCAAGGCGCTAGGCTGCGTGCGCTACGAGCTCGACCGACGCGGCCTGCACTTTTTTCGCCTCGCGGTCTTACCGTCGGCGCGGCGGCAGGGCGTGGCCAAAGCGCTGCTGACGCGGCTCGAAGACGTGGCGCAAGCGCACGAGAAGTCGCGGATTTGGTGTCACGTGCGGCCCAAAGTGAGCCGGAACGTCGCGCTGTACGAGAGCGTCGGCTTTGTCTTAAACGGTGAGGATGTGATGGTGCGCAACGGGTTTGTGATC
>NZ_JAYUPA010000390.1:0-5022 GCF_043760365.1 Armatimonas sp. | reverse complement strand
AGATCGACGCGGGTATGGAAGCGGTACTCTCCACGCTTCAGGACAACTACGTTCGCCCCGACGAATCCAATTCGGCGCAGTCTCGCGTCGCCACTGTAGGCCGCCATCGGTTTATTGATAAAGTCCACGTGCGCTATGTCGAGAAAGAGAAGCGCCACTGGGCCGCGTTGGAGAACTTCAACTCCCAGCGGATCGGCATCAGCCAGCAGTTTTACCGCGACAACGAGCGCCTCCTGGAGGGCGGCATCTGGGCGGAGGTCACCATCGCCCACAACGACATCGATGCCGACAACTACGCCTTCTTTGTCGAGGATCTTCGCCCGATTCAGCTCAGTCGCTTCGATTTTAGTCGCTACACCACGGGGCGCGCCGCCTTCACTCGGGATGAGTGGCTAGACGCGATCCTGCGCTCCGTTGGCCTGGAGCCAAGAAAGCTCTCCAAACGCCTCAAATTACACTTTCTAGCCCGGCTAGCGCCACTCGTAGAGCCCAACTTCAACCTTATCGAGCTTGGGCCGCGGGGTACGGGCAAGTCCTACTTCTTCAGTGAGTTCACCCCCTACGCCACCTTGGTAAGTGGTGGCCAAGCAACCAAAGCAACCCTTTTCTACAACAATGCCCGGGGTAAAGTCGGACTGGTTGGCTTCTGGGACACGGTGGCCTTCGATGAGGTCGGCGGCATTAAAATCCGAGATGCAGATACCATCCAGATCATGAAGGACTTCATGGCCAATGGTCGCTTCTCCCGTGGTGTCGAGGTCATCGCCGATGCCAGCCTCGTCTTTGTAGGGAACATCGACCAGTCCATTGAGCAGCTCGTCAACTCCACCGAGCACGATCTCTTTCAGCCGCTGCCCGCCGAGTTCGACCTCGCCGTGATGGACCGGTTCGCTTGCTACCTCCCCGGCTGGGAGATGCCCAAGAACGGTAGCGACTCGCTTACCAGCAATTACGGCTTCATCACCGACTACTTAGCCGAGGCGTTCCACCACGTCTTCAAGCATACCAACCGCTACGAGGAAGTCACCCGGCGCATTCGCCTTGGTCGTGATGTGGAGGGGCGCGATGAGAAGGGGATCAAAAAGACTGTTTGCGCCTTCCTCAAGATGCTCCATCCCGGAGACAGCCCTAGCGATGCGGAGTTTGAGGAGTACGTCGCCTACGCCGTCGAGGGCCGTCGCCGCGTCAAGGAGCAGATGAACAAGCGCAAGCCCGACGACGAGTTCGCTCGCATCCAGCTCTCCTATATTAACGCAGTGGGTGAGGAGATTGTGGTCTACTGCCCTGAGTCCCGCAACGCCTCCGCAACCCAACAACCAACCAGGCACATCCTGGAGAGCATGCAGGCACCCACGAAGCAACAACCCAGGCAGGTGGTAAGCTCACCCATAATTGGTACGGCTACACTGGCCCCTCTACCCACCGAGCTGCCCGAGAAGCATCTCAGTATCTACTACGGCGACACCGGCCACAGCTACGAAACGCTCTTTGGGGTCTATCTCTGGGGAGCGACAACTGTCACGATTGAAGACCCCTACATCCGCGCTCCGCACCAGGTTCAGAACTTCGTCCGCCTGTGCGAGCTGATCGTGAGAGTTGGTGGGATTAAGCGCATCCATCTCACGACCAGTTATGATGAGATCACCAATGTCGCCGAGATCTCCGAGCGCCTCGCCGAGATAAAGCAAAGCCTGCTGGAAGTCGATATTGTCCTCGATATCGACGTCAATGAAAACCTCCATGACCGTGAGATTCGCCTCGACAATGGCTGGACCATCAAAATCGGGAGAGGGTTGGACTTCTACCAAAAGCCCGAGGGATGGTACAGCCTTGGAGCCAGTGATTTGACCCTACGGAAGTGCCTTGAGACAAAAGTTGATATTTACCGAGAGAAATCAGAGGGAGCTACCTAATTTGTCATAGCAGAGGGCATATTTCTCCATCCCCACCACGGGTGATGAAAGTAGATGCCCCCATTTCGATGGGGCGAGTGTGCATCGTATCGTCACCTCACCCCCGTACTGGAAGCGCTGTGATATTGGCCTGAGAATTTGGTAATTTTACTGTTCAAGTGCTCCCGAGCGCCTACAGGCCAACCTCAGCGGCTGCATTTTCTCTAAAGAGCGAGCCCTCTCGGATGTAGCGTCGCAGGATAGGGAGGCTCTTATGGCCCGTCTGCCCCTGGATCACACGCTCACTCACCCCTGCCATCGCCGCCGCCGTCGCCAGACCAGCCCGCAGACTATGCCCCGCGTAGCTGGCCGCGTCTACACCCGTTGCCGCCACCGCTCGCTTCACCACCAGAGCCACTGTCCGGTCTCCCAGTCGCCCTTCAAGCAACTTGCCATGGCGATTGACCTGCCGAAACAGTGGCCCCTCCGTGATCTTCGCTCTTACCTTCCAAGCTCTCAGGGAGCGTACAGGGCAGGTTGCCAGCTTGGAGCCGTAGGGAATGCCGATCTTTCGTCCTTGCCCCTCCTGGTCGGTCTTACTGCGCCGAATGGTGACGACAAGCCCATCGGCGGTCTCGACCACATCGGCGACATCAAGGCCCACCAACTCGCTCCGGCGCATCGCCCCTGCAAAGCCCAGCAGCAGCAGCGCCCGATCTCGGCAGGCGATCAGGCGATCCCGAGGCTTCTCGTTTTCTCCTGCCTCCTCGTGCTCTTCTTCATCTTGTGGCAACTTTAGTTTTTCGGGGGCACTGTACGCTAAGGAAGCCCCCTCTTGGATTTTGGTCGTTTTGGCTTCCTTAGTCCCTTTAGCTTCCTTGGGCAGGTGCTCCATCATGGCCCTTAGGTCTGGCATGAGCACGGGAGCCTTGCCCTGGGCGGCCACGCCCTTACTACGCCGTATGCCCTGCCAGGTAGCGCGAACCAGCGCGGTCTTGGTCGGCGAGTCGTCGTAGCCCGCTGCGGCGTGTGCCTGGGAAATACTGGAAATCCTACGCTGGATGGTGCTGGTCTTGAGTCCTCGCGCCAGGTGCGTGATGTAGAGCGCGACGGTCTCCGAGCTCGCCGGGAGCGACTCGCGCCTCTGGATCTTGCACCAATCGGTGAAGTCCTTCCAGTCGCTGGTGTAGGCGCGAATGGTGTTCTTCGCCTTGGCGTCCTGAATGTAGTCCCGCGCCTCCTGAGTCAGCCGAACAACCTCCGCTAGCTCCGCCCCAGCACCCGCCTCGATAACCGGCACGAGCTCGTGTCCAATGTCTCCTTTGTCTCGCTCCATTTGCTCCCTCAAGGCCTCCTCAAACACTAAACATCACTCTCAAACACTAAACATCACTCCCAGGTCTACCAAAATGACGGCTGGCTGGCTTTTGGCGTACTCAACGAGCGGAGCGTTAAAGCCTGAGCGAGAGAAGAGGAAGTAGTACTGCCCCTCGCGCTCTAAGCCTGCTCGTGCCAGATCGCGACGAAGCGCATCTAACTCACTGAGTCCCATTGGCTCGTTGGTCCACTTGCAAGAACCCGCCGTCACCGGCTCACGCTTCTCATCGAGCGCTAACACATCAATCTCGATATCGCCACCACCCCACCAGGTGCCAACCTCCGTAAAGTGAAGGCCAGAGGGGAGGGTATTAACCCTCGCCGCTCGCCAGAGGTAGTCACGACTCGCCCACTCGAAGGCGGGCTTGGAGACAAACTGCGACAGGTTCGGCGCTATTGAACGCTCCCAGACCTGCTCGCCCAGCCCTTGAGTCACCAGGCTTCGCGCCGGGTCAACAAACCGATACCAGAAGTTCAGGTAGTGATCTGCTACAAAGTACAGAGAGTTGCGAGAGCGAGGCTGACCTTTCTCGGTGATAGGAACCTCACGGACGATAAGACCCAGCTCTTGAAGGGTGCTTAGTTGTGGGCTGATGTCCTGAGCGGAGTCTTTGCCAATTGCTCGTGCGATGTCGCTGGGTTTGCGCTCGCCATGGGCAATCGCTCGAAGAACCGAGCCATGGAGCACATCGCGCCGCAGGTCTTCCAATAAGAGCCAGTCGGGTTCCTGAGCCAGATAGGTATTAGCCCGAAGTGCGGTTGCTAGCAGGTTCTCCTTGATCGAGAGCTGTGGCTGGAACTGCTCCAGGTAGGAGGGCATTCCTCCCAGTACCGCATAGGCAACGAGCTTCTGCTCGTCTGTGTAGCTTGGAAAGAACAGCCCCGCTTCGGCATAATCCAGCGGCTCCAGCTTCATGGCCCCGGTGCGTCGGTTGTAAAGGGGGGCACGCTCATCGAGCACTTGGCGCTCCATGAACGAGAGCCAGGAGCCTGCGAGAAAGAGCTTGAGGTTGGGTCTGCGCTTGTTGTCATCCCACCAGTGCTGCAAGGCAGTGAGGAATCCGGGGTCAACATCGGCCAGGTAGGGCAGTTCATCAATAACGACGCAGACCGGAGCGGGATCACCAGCATTCTCCCGCCTATCCGCTTCGTAGGTTAGGGAATCGAGGAAAACCGATGTCGAGGAGAAGGTCTGGGGAAGAAAGACTCCTGGAAACGCGGCTCGGAATGCCTCGGTGAGTGCTTCAAGCTGGAGAGGTAGTGTCCGTCGCACGGCTCGATAGAAAAGATACCCGTTCTTGGTGTCATCGAGTACCTGGCGTAGCAGTGCGCTCTTGCCCACGCCGCGCCGCCCGTAGAGAATGAGCAGTTCGGCGCGGCGGGACTGAAGGGCTTGCTCCAGGGAGTGACGCTCTCGGGTTCGGTTATAGAAAGTAGATGAAGTCATTTTTGTATTTGTATAATTACGGTTAGTATAGGTATGATTATACTAATTATACACGACTTTTTGAATACCCCAACAACCAGGGATTCGCCTCGACTATTTCCACTCCTGCACCCATAGCACCTGCGGACAGGTTGACGACCTCGGCCAGCACCACCACAGCTCCGTCTCGACAAGTGGCACAATCTCGCCCCGCTCCAAAGCTCGCGTTCTCGCCGTTTCCGTTGCCCATGAACGTAAGTTCACCAGGGCATTTTGGATTTCCTTCTTAGTACCGATAAAGTAAACTTATCGGTAACTAGAAATGAC
>NZ_JAYUPA010000389.1:0-5026 GCF_043760365.1 Armatimonas sp. | reverse complement strand
CTATTGCCTATCTGGTTGTGCCACGCCTTCTCGCCTGCCTGGTTATGGGTCCCATAATGACTCTCTTTGGCGATGCGGCAGGAATCCTCGGGGGGGGGATGATCGCTGTAAACGAGGGACAGACGCCGCTTCAGTACACGGACTCGTTCCGTCAGCTTCTGGAGCCCAACGGCTCCGATATTCTGGAGGGGTTGCTCAAAGCTTTGGTCTTCGGGACTCTCATCGCGCTCATCGCCTGCCGTGAGGGGCTGGAAACAAAAGGCGGCGCCGCAGGTGTTGGGCGCTCCACCAACCGTGCTGTCGTCTTTACGATTATTCTTGTGTTTGCGGCTGACTTTGTACTGACGTGGTTTTTCAAGGCGAAGTCCGTTGTCTGAACACGTGCCCGAGGGGGGGGAATCCCCCCGGATTACCCTGCGTGATCTGCGCTATGCTGTGGATGGCCGAGAGATTCTTGGTGGCATTACTCTGGATGTCGCTCCCGGAGAGATTCTCTGCGTCATGGGGCTCTCCGGTGCGGGTAAGTCCACGATTCTACGCTGCATTGCTGGGCTGGTGAGTGCCACTAGTGGGCAGCTTCTCATTGATAATGTGGACATTGTGGGCTTGAAAGAGCGTGAGCTATTGCCGATTCGCGCTAAGATGGGGGTGGTCTTCCAATACGCAGCGCTCTTTGATTCGATGAATGTCTACGCCAATATCGCCTTCGGGCTGCTACGCGGGCCACGTCGCATGGAGTTCAAGAAGAAGTCGCGGGGGGAACTGACACAGCGGATCCAGGAGCACCTTAGAGAAGTCGGGCTACCTGGGATCGAGAAGCGCCTGCCGCCAGAGCTCTCAGGTGGCATGCGGCGACGCGTCGGCCTCGCCCGTGCCCTGGCCACTGATCCGGAGATCATCCTCTACGATGAGCCGACCAGTGGCCTAGACCCGGTGACGGCTGCTGCGATTGATCAGTTGATTGTGCGCACACGCGATAAGAAAAATGTCACCAGTGTTGTCGTCTCCCATGACATGCGGAGTATTTTCCGAATCGCGGATAAAATATTAATGCTCTATGAAGGCAAGGCGCAGATCTATGGCACTCCCAGTGAAGTTCAAAACAGTGACGATCCTGTCATTCAGCAGTTCATTCGGGGCGAGGTCGAAGGCCCCATCGAAATCGGTTGAGCAAGATGGAAAAACATGAGTAAGCGCGATTTAGTAACGGGGGTTGTGACCGTCGTAGGGGTGGCAGGTTTGATCCTGGCCAAAGGCTGGCTCAATCAGAGCTGGGAGGAGCGCAACTCCACGGATTTCCAGGTCGCCTTCGACGATGCCAAAGGGCTCAAAGGCGGCGAGGATGTACGGGTAGCGGGCTTCAAGGTGGGCTCCGTAAAGAGTATTCGCCTCTCCGACGATGGGCGGCGAGCGGTGGTGCTGGTGCGCGTCAAGAACGGAGTCAAGATTCCGGTGAAGTCACAGTTTAGTGTCGCGTCCGGGCTTCTGGGCGGCGGTGCCGTGGTGACAATAGTCCCGAGTAAAGAGACCACTTTTATAACAAATGAAACCACAAAACAGACTCCTTTGGAAGGAGAGCCCGCAGCGGGACTTGACTCCGCTCTGGCGGGGATGAGTAAGTTTACCAACGATGATGCACTGCGCGAGGACCTTGTGGCGACTGCCCATAACCTGCGGTTGATGAGCGAGAAAATCAATAAAATGGGAGCAATCGGGGCCCTCGATGATTCGCAGGGAGATATCCAGGCAACGCTACGCAACCTTCGTGCGACCTCCGCACTGCTTCCAGCGACCCTCAAAAAAGTAGACATCGTCATTGGCAATGCGGGTGAGGTCGCGGCCTCGGCAAAGACGATCGCGCCCCTCCTCGAAAAACAAGTTGCTGCCCTTTCGAAAGAGACACAGACTCTCATTAAGGATCTGGATTCCGTGATGAAATCTGGGGGGCGGATCGCCACGGAGACCGAGGGGCTTGCCAAAGAGGCCAAACTGACTGTTGCAGACAGCCGAGAAAGTATCAAGACACTTCTGCGCTCCGCCAACGACGCCGCAGCAGGTGTGGCCGGCCTCACGGAGCAGATGACTCAGCTGGTAGGCGATAAAAACTTAAAAGAAAATGTGCTCGTGGCCACCACGAACCTCACCAAAATCTCAGAGAACCTGGTGGCAATCTCCCAGAAACTTGACACGACCGCAGGGAAGCTTTCTCTAGCCGCAACGGATCCCGAGCTGCTCGACAACATCAAGATAACCGTTGCTAACGTGAAAGATGCGAGTGGGTCAATAAAAAATTTGACGGCTCGTGTCGAGGCATTGCGACTGCCTGGAGAGAAAAAAGCAGGGACAGCACCCTCTGGTAACCGACCTCCCGACAGTCGCAGGCAGCCGTCTTGGTACGAGTCAGGCTTGACCGGAGACTTTCTGTACGATACAAAGGCGGAGCGTTTTCAGCTCGATACCAATTATGCACAGGTTGTGGAGGGGCAGCTCTTTCGAGTCGGCATCACCGATACGACCGAGCGTAACCAGGTCAATGTGCAGGTCGGGCAGAAAAGCGGAGAACTCTGGACGCGCTATGGCCTCTTTGGCAGTAAGCTGGGAGTCGGCTTCGATACGCAGACAGGGCCGCTACAGTGGCGCCTGGATGTGTTCGACCCAAACCGTTTTACTGTCAATACTCGGCTCCGAGCGCGGCTAAATAAAAATACAGCACTGACTCTGGGACTAGATTCCGTGGGCAATGGGAATCGTCCTAGAGTCGGACTACAAATAAGGAAGTAAGTTTATGAACGTGATTATGCAAAAGGATGTCGTCAAGGTCGGCAGAGAGGGCGAAGTTGTCTTAGTTTCCGATGGCTACGCTCGCAACTACCTGATTCCCCGAGGTCTGGCAGTGTCGGCATCGGGTGGTGCCCTGAAGATTCTGGAAGCGCGCCACGCCACTGAGGAGCGCAAGAGCGAGGCACTGCTTGCCCAGGCACAGAAAGATCAGGCGACTCTTGAAGGTAAGACACTTAAGATTCTAGGGAAAGCGGGCGCGGGGGATCGCCTCTACGGCTCGATTACTTCGGGCGATATTGCGGAAGCTCTCAAGAAAGACCTGGGCGTGAGCGTTGACAAGCGCCGCGTGTTGCTGCTGGATGTCATCCGCGCTCTGGGAACCTTCCATGTGGATGTTAAGCTCCACAAAGACATTACTGTCCCCGTGACGGTCGCGGTCGAAAAGGCGTAGGCTAGGCCGCGCAAATAAGTTAGGGCGCGGCAGTAAGCCGCGCCCTTTTGTTTTTTATAATGATCTGAGTTTTCTATGACCGGACGCGTTCCCCCCCAAAATATCGAGGCCGAGATGGCCGTGCTCGGCTCTATGTTGCTGGGAGACCGCAGCGCCATTGAGCGCGTCACCGAGTTTTTAGACAAGCAGGACTTCTACCGCGAAGCACATGGCCGCATCTTCGAGGCGATGCTCTCTCTGGTGGATAAAGATGAGCCGGTGGACATTGTCACCCTCAAGGATGAGCTAACACGGCGTGGCACGCTGGAGCAGACGGGCGGCTATGTCTATCTCATGCAGCTCGCTGAGTACGTCCCCACACCCGCCAATGTTGTCTACTACGCTAAGATCGTCTCCGAGAAGGGAGTTCTGCGCCGCCTGATCGAGACCGCCTCCGAGATCGCCGGCATGGCCTACGGCGAGACCGATGAAGTGGACACGCTGGTGGATCAGGCCGAGCGCGCGATCTTCAATGTCGCCCGCAAGCGCAAGACCGAAGGTTTCACCCCACTCCGCCCGCTGCTCAATGAGGTTTTCGATCAGATTGACTCCGCCTACCACGACAAAGGCGTCGTCAGCGGCACCGACACCGGCTTCTACGACCTCAACTACATCACCAGCGGCCTCAAACGTGGCGATTTGATTATTATCGCCGCGCGCCCGAGTATGGGGAAATGCGTCAAGTTTGACAACCTGGTCGTTGATCCAGACACGGGTGAGCAGCGCACAATCCAAGAAGCGGTGTGCACTCGCCAGAAGCGCGTCCTAGGAATCTCTGCCGATGGTCTCGTACGCCCCACAGAAGTTTCCAATTGGATTGACAGCGGCATCAAGCCAGTTTTCCGTGTCACCACGGAACTCGGACGTTTTGTTGAAGTAACAGGCCACCATCCCTTTCTGACACTGGATGGCTGGAAACCGCTCCATGATCTTGTGCCAGGGGATAAAATAGCGACTCCGCGTTTGCTTGATCTCTCTTCGGATTCTTCTAATCTAACAACGACACAACTTGAATCACTTCAGGATGACCTCCGAAAGGGCGACCTTGGAGCGGTTCCGAGACTATCGAAACTGTCCAAAGAAGACACATGGCTTCTTGCGCATAGTTTGCTCTGTAAGCAATCTTTTATCACGGACTCGGAAAAGACCGCTCGATCCCTTCAGCATCTGTGCCTACGCGCCAATCTGACGACACGGCTAACTCGGACAAGTGGGGGCTGGGAAGTCACAAGATTTGGTATCGGACAAACGCATCTTCCGTTGTTGATGGGGCATCTCTTCTACGACGGGATTGCTTCCATTGAGCCGATTGGTGAGCACCAAGTCTACGATCTGACGGTTCCTGATGGGGCGAACTTTATCGCACAGGACATTATCGTTCATAATACGGCCCTGACGATGAATATTGGGCAGAATGCGGCGGGTAAGGGCAGTGTGGTGGCGACGTTTTCTCTGGAGATGAGCAAGGAGTCGCTGGTGCAGCGCATGATGTGCTCGGAGGCCAAAGTAAATGCCCATAAATTGCGCACAGGATTTTTGCAAGACGAAGAATGGTCTCGGCTCTCGGAGGCAGTGAACCGACTCTGGGACGCGCCGATGTTCATTGACGACACCACGGACATCAGCTCTCTGGAGATGCGAGCACGCTGCCGTCGCCTGAAGGCGGAGCAGGGGGCGCTGGATCTGGTGATCGTGGACTACTTACAGCTCATGCGTGGCTCCGCGCGCAACTCGGAGAACCGCAACCAGGAGATC
>NZ_JAYUPA010000388.1:0-1800 GCF_043760365.1 Armatimonas sp. | reverse complement strand
CCAGCGTGTTCGACGACGTCAGCCAGACCTCGCCGCCCCAGGTGCGGGTTCCGATCACCTTGCCGAGGCCCAAGCGCTTGAAGCCCTCGGCGAACGCCTCGCCGTCGGAAGCGGTGTTTTCATCGCAGAGCACGACGAGCTTTCCCCGGAAGGCGTACTGCATGTTCCAGGTAGGAGCGCCCACGGGAGCCTTCCAGAACATCCAGGCCTTGCGCACGAGTTTTTCCAAGATCCAGCTATCAATATTGCCGCCGTTGTTGTGGCGGACATCAATAATCAAGCCGTCGCGGTTGAAGACCGGGTAGAACTCCCGCTCCCACTGCGCGATATCGCCGTCGCCCATCGCCCGCAGATGGACATAGCCCAGCTTGCCCGCCCCCGCTTTTTCCACAGCCTGCCGCCGCGCGAGCTCCCAGTTACTGTAGCGCAGGTCCCATTCCTGTCCACTGGAGATCGCCGTGACAATCACATCGCGCGCTTTGGTGGCATCGCCGCCCGGGTAGAGCCTCAGGCGCACTTGCTTGCCGGTCTGAGCGCACAGGAGCTGCGCGGGATCGTCCACGGAGAGCGTCGGCACACCATTGAGCTGCGCGATCACATCGCCCTCGCTCGCCTCGACACCAGGTTTGAGCAATGGCCCGAGCTTCTCGGGGAGATCCGGGTCGGTGCGCCAGAGCCGCGTAATGCGCCAGCCGCCCTTTGCCTCATCGCGCTCCCACTCCGCGCCTAGCCCCGCAACCGCGATCTGGTCAGTGCCGCCGCGCTGGTCACCGCCGCTCACAAACGTATGGAGCACCGAGAGCTCGCCCATGAGCTGCGCCAGCACATCGGAGAGGTCGGCGCGACAGGCGATCCACTTGCCATCGGGCGATGCTGTCGTGTCCCAGCGCAGAACCTCGCCGTCTTTGGTGAGCTGCTCACGCGGCGCGTTCACCTCGCCGGTTGGGGGAAGCTTCCAGAGCTCCACTTCACCGGACTCATCCGAGAGTGCCACAAGGCCCTTGCCATCGGGTAAAAAACGCGCCTCGCGGTAGCGCACGCCCGGCTTGCGGGTGGCCTCGACAAGGCGCCCGGTGTGTGCGGTCGGCACCACAAAGACCTGCCCCCGCGCCGTCAGCACCACTTTATCGCCGCTCGGGGAGAGATGCGCCGCCGTCACCCACTCCATGGGCTTGGTGATCCAGCGCTCGCGTAGCTGGTCGAAGTCCGAGCTGAGCGAGATCGCAAGCTTGGTTGAAGCGCCCGTGGTGGCATCGGCGACGAAGATATCTGCACCGTGCTGGTAGATCAGCTTGCCGTTGTCCATCTGCGGGTTCTGGACATCAAAGCCCGTCTCGTGAGTGACCTGTTTAAGACTCTTGCCATTGCTGTCCATGCTCCAGACATTCATCACGCCGTCGCGGTCCGAGAGAAAATAGACCCTCTCTTTCCAGACCATCGGGCTACGGCTCGTCCCCTTGAAGTCTGCCGTGAGAGAGACCGCCTCGGGCGCATTGGGGGCGAGCTTCCAGAGGTTCTGCGCCGTGCCCCCCTGGTAGCGCTTGGTCTGGCTGCCCTGAAAATCCAGGCGCGTGAAGAAGAGATTCCCTGCCGCATCGTAGGCACCATCGCTGGCTTGGGAGAGCGGAACTCGGGTGCGCTGCTTTGTCTTCGGATCGAGCGCGACAAGCTGCGTATTGGGCAGCGTGGCATGCTTTCCCGTGGCGTAGAGCACTCTCCCCTCACCCGTCCAGCCGACCACTGTCCCGCCCGCCCCAAACGTCAGCCGCGTCGGCTCGCCGCCGGTGAGCGGCATGATAT
>NZ_JAYUPA010000387.1:0-5032 GCF_043760365.1 Armatimonas sp. | reverse complement strand
AGCCAAAAGAGAGATAGGGCAGGTGGAGAGGCCCCACTTGTGTCATCGTGCTCACATCGTCAAAGAAACCTGAGCCAGAGTTCTTAAAGAGGGCATTGGGTGTGTTCTGAAAATTGGTAACAAAGAGGCTCTCCTGGCCACTATGATCGTAGTCACTGATGGCGATTCCCATCCCCGCCATAAGTGAACCCGAGGTGGAGAAGGCGCAGCCCGCCTCCGTGCCAACGTCCTTAAAGCTCTTACCTTTTAGGTTTTTCCAGAGGAAGTTCCCCGACAGATCGTTGGCTACATAGATATCGCTCCAGCCATCACTATCAAAATCTATAAAACTAACCGCCAGTCCGCGGCCTTTTTTACTGCTGACACCCGTCGCCTTGCTCACATCGCTAAAGCGTGCGCCTTCATTATGAAAGAGCTGGTGCTCATCAATAGGATAGACTTCGGGTGCACAGTAGTCTCGCTCGCCGTTGCTGCCCTTGCAGATTTTATCTTTGGATTTCTCCCAGGGGCAGTAGTAACAAATATAGAGATCCAGCCTACCATCGTTGTCGTAGTCGCCAAAGGCCGCGCTGGTGGCATAGCCGGTACTATGGCACTGATTGAGCCCCCAAACTGCTGTGATATCGGTGAACTTGCCGCTACCCTTCTCATTGTGGAAGAGGTGATTGCCTGCAAACGAGGTAATAAAAAGATCACTGTAACCGTCGTTGTCTATGTCTCCTACAGTCACTCCATGGCAGTAGCCTAGCGAGACATCCAACCCAGAGCCGGGAGTGGCATCGTGGAACTTCCCCGCGCCATCGTTGAGATAGAGCTTGCATCGCCCGTTTTCGGGCGCATCCAGACGATCCAGTGTGCCGGACTGGATCAAGACAATATCCAGCCAGCCGTCGTTGTTGAGGTCAAAAAGCGCCCCACCTGCAGGCGTTGTCTCCGGGAAATAGAACTTGTTTTGATTGGCCCCGTTCTCGTGGTGAAAGGCGATGCCCGCACTCTGTGTGACATCTTCAAAGAGAGGAGGCACTACCGTTGACTTCGAAGACGTAGGATTTTTTGTACCTGGGCACCCAGTGAGGGCCACGCTCGCCAGTGCAGCCAGAGAAAAGGCTAACGCGGGGTATTTCATCGGGTCTGATTGGCCTGGGTACGGGCAAGGGTCTTTGCCATTAGCTCCGCGAATGCTTTTTTAGATTCGGGGTCTCCCGGTTTAAGCTTGAGCGCAACCGTCAGAAAATACCCCGCCTTACGCAGATCCCCACTCCGAAGCGTGATCTTGCCGACTTCTCGGTGGGCATCGAAGTTCCCAGGCTCCAGAGAGCACTTTTTCGTCAGTACATTGAGTCGGTTGGTCTCGTCCCGTAGCTCCTGGAAGCGTGCCCGTGCCTCGGTTGCCTGCGTGGGCTTACCGGCTCGATCATAGGCTGTTGCCAGCTCGAAAGGGACATCCATCTGTCGCGGAGAAAGCTTACGCGCTTGTTCAAGCTGTAGGATCGCCTCGTTCCAGCGGCGCTGGCGTAGATAGAGCCGACCGAGCTGAAAACGGGCGAAACCATAGAGAGGGAAGAGCTGAAGGGCATGAAAAAGATCTTTCTCAGCCGTTTTCAGCGCCTTCGTGGAGCCGTCGTTCTCTAGCGCCACAAGAGCACGGAGGGCGTACGCCATAGGCTTGTCGGGCTGCACCTGAATCATGACCTCTGTCACGGTGCTTAGCTCATCGTATTTTTTCTGGGCGCTCAGTGCTTCCACAGACATTTGAAGCACTTCAGGATCCCGGGGCTGGAGCTCCCTCAGCTTTTTCAGGCTATTAAGCTGCTCCTCGGTATGGTTCATGTAGCCGCTCACAAAGGCGACTATCTGGAGCGAGGAGGCATCTTTGGGATTACGACGAATGGCTTCTCGCGCCCACTTGTAGGCATCCACCTCATCGCCTGCCCGTAGTGTGGCGATGGCAAGCCCAGTAAAGGCGTGGGGAGTCTCTGGTGCCAGCTCGACTAGTTTCTTAAAGGCCAGCTGTGCTTTATTCCACTGTTGGGTATTGAGGTAGAGATCACCCAGAAGCTGCCAGGCCTCCACAGCTTTGGGGTCGAGCTGGGTGGCTTTGAGCCACGCTTGCTCGGCGTGGCCCGCCTCGCCCCGACGAGTCAGCTCCTGACCTAGCTCCACTTGGCGTTTCACAGGTGCGGCAATCAGCTGCCCTCGCACGACTACTCCCCAGAGCAGTCCTGCCGAAAGCAACCCACTACCCGCAAGCCAGCGTTTTGTGACAGGAGTCAAGGCCATAACGTCAAGCGACTAGCGCCCGCCCTGGCCACCACCGTAGCCACTGCCCATGGATCTGCCACCCTGGCCACCGCCTTGACCACCTTGGCTAGGCCCGCCACTATAACCCGCCATTCCGTTGCCGGTTCGTTGCTGCTGGTAGCGTTTCTGCTGCGCATCTTTTGCCGCTTGATCTGATCCACCGCTAGAGGGACGATTGAGAAAGAGGATTCCCCCGACGAGTGTGGCAACCAGAAGAACACCAATGACGCCAAACATAAGGGGTTTGGAAATCTCTTGTTTCATATGTTATTTTCCTGAGTCACAAAGGGGAGTCCCTCAGACAGTGTCTGAAGGAATCTTATTGTTTTCTGAGAACAAAACCTACTTGAGTAGGTTACAGATCGCTCCAACACCAATATCCCAGCCCCAGCCGCTACGTAGTGTCGTGTCGGTATCGCGGGTATTGGAGTTATCACGCTGCCACTGGTTCCTGCTCAGCGGGAAGATGGTCTGGTTCCAGGCGCGGGAGGCCGCATGACCGTCCCAGTAGACAAAGTTTGCTCTGTTGCCATTGTGACGCATCACGGCATCACCGCCACACTGCCCGGAGTACTGGAACAGCCACTCGGGGTTGACATCCGCATCACGCCAGTTGGACTCCGTTACCGCGATTGTATCAGCGGGTTTCTCCAGGGCTGCATCGGAGAGAGGAGCAAGGTTGATCCATCCCGACTGAGCTGTGTCTCCTGAGGCGACCCAGGTGGAAGCGAAGCCATTCATCGTGTAGCCCTGCGGCATCTGCAGGTCTGGTTCCACACCATAGCCCTGTGCCTGATCGCTCCAGTTACCACTATTGCCGGCAGGAAGTCGGCCTCTTTTACCCCGCCCTGCCGTGGAAGACCTATTCGACGGACACGCCATGATGCCTTTATTCTTCAGGTAGGGCTGAAGTGCGTTGCGCCACATGAAACCCTCGTTCCAGTTGCCTCCTTCAAAAGGAAGGCCAGTTCTGGGATCGTAGCCACTGCGCAGCGACGGGTAGATTTCATCGTAGTCCTGGGCGTACATACGCAGCGATGTGCCGATCTGGCGCATGTTCGAGAGGCAAGCAATCATACGTGCTTTCTCGCGTGCTTGGGCAAAGACCGGAAAGAGGATGGCGGCAAGAATCGCGATGATCGCGATAACAACGAGAAGTTCAATTAAAGTGAAAGCTCCCACACGGAGCCGGTTAGGCTGTTTCATTCCTAATTTCCTTATAACCCGACAACGGGCCAATGAATTGTTAGACTACCCTCCTCCTCCACCAATAGGAAGGCAACCGATGACAGTCTAACATTCACTCTAACTAAATGCAACCGGTTGGGGGACTATTTAGGACGGGTGAGGGCAGGGAGGGCTATTTGAGACCATACCGACGAGCGGGGGGCGTGCTTTTTGCGCCCCGAATCGCACGCCAGAGGATCTCATTGAGCTCCTCATCGGCCTCGGACTCTTCGACCAGCGGGTTGAGCAGGCGCTCGCTGTCTTTGGCACGGTAGGCAGTGCGTCCGTTGACCTCCCCGATAATTGCTTTACTGGGCAAGATCGCGGTGTAGGGCGCGTCGTTGTCGGGCTTCGCTCCAAAGACCGTGAGGGGGGCTGCCGTGGCATCGTAGAGGGTCATTGGATTCAGCCCTAAAAGCAGCTCCATGGTGCGCAGCATCGAGTCCGTGTTGAAGAAGCGACTGTCGTGCGTGGCCCTAGGGACGAAGGGGCTGATCACAAAGGCAATCGAGCGGTGTGCGTCCACGTGGTCATAGCCGTTCTGGGCATCGTCTTCGAGCACAAAGACCGCCGTTTTCTTCCAGAGCGCCCCGTGACTGACTACTTCCACAAGCTGGCCCACCGCGTAGTCGTTGTCGGCTACCATGGCGCGGGGGCTAGACTGACCCGCCGTCGTGCCCGCCGTGTGGTCTCTGCCAAGGCGTACCAGCATCAGCTTGGGCATCTTGCCCGAGGCAAGCAGCTCAGTGTACTCGCGCCGCCATGCGGTGATGCGCGATTTATCGCCTTTTTTGCCGTAGGTCACTTTCTGCTTGGGCGCAGGCGGCAAGTCGTGCTTGAGCCAGGCCTCAGAGTCAGCGTAGCTCGTGTCATAGACTCGGAACTCATCGCTGGTGACCCCGATCAGGGCTTTCTTCAGTGGCGTCGTGCGCTCGTCGGTCGTGCCTTCCTCGGGCGTGGTGCGGGGCGCAGCCAGTGAGTCGGTGAACATGCCGTAGTTGCGAATCGAGACGCGTTTCTCGATCGCCTTATCCCAGAGATAGCCGCCGGGTGCTGTCGCCACATCTTTCACTCCCAATCGGTCGGGGACAGCGCCGCTGTTGGTGCCCTCGTAGTCGTAGGGACGGGTTTTTCCGGTGTAGCCGTAGGGGACATTGCGAGCCACGTACTCGCTCGCCATCCCGCTCACCGAGTAGTTCCAGCCATCACCGGAGACCTCGGCGGCGCAGTAGAAGTTATCCAAAAGCACAAAACGCTCCGCCAGCGCGTGCAAGTTCGGTGTCACGTCGCGGCCAAAGAGCGTCAGGCTCGCATCACCGTTGCCCTTGCCCAAGTCTCCCAGAACTTGATCGTAGGTTCGGTTTTCTTTGACGATATAGATCACGTGCTCGATGCCCGGATTTTTCAGGGTCGTGCGCGCCCGGTTCAGCCCGTTGTTTGCGAGTACCTGTGCCGTGGTTTGTTTTGTCGGCATCGGGTTTGCGATGCGGCTGACCGTCCCCTC
>NZ_JAYUPA010000386.1:0-1802 GCF_043760365.1 Armatimonas sp. | reverse complement strand
TGGGCCAGCGCTTGGGAGATACCCGGCTGCAAGCGCTCTTTGGGGGACTGATCCAGGCGGGAGTTGCGAGTAAGGAGTACGACCGGTCAAAGCCCGAGGGGCACAGCGGCGGCCCCAACTCCTACTTTGCCCCGCTTCCTCTCCTCTGGTTCGCTCCAGAGGTTAGGGGCGAACCAACACCGCGCCCCTCGAAGAAGACGGACACGCTTCCCTTTGTGGGGGCGGTTCTGCAGCGCAATCTCTCGCCGACAAAGAGTGCGAAAGATGCCCTGATGGCCGTGGTGAGTGGCGGCTCCCATGTGCATGGGCACGCATCGGGGATGGCGCTGGAGCTCTACGGCAAGGGGCAGGTTCTCGGGACGAACGCGGGCAAGGGAGAGTACACCACCGATGAGCACGAGAACTATCGGCGCTTGTTTGCCGCCTACAACACGGTGATCGTCAACGGCGCAAGCCAGGGCTCCGGCGGCTGGGTGGGGCTGGGAACGCAGATCGTACAGACCGTCGCGCTAGAGCCCGCGCTTGGAAAGTCTCCGCTCTCACCGTCATGCTCTTTCTCACTGACACGCTTCACCGACGACAAGAGCCCCGGCGCGAAGGCCACACAGGAGCGGCTGGTGGTGCTCGTGCGAACGTCACCGACTACGGGCTACTATGTGGATATCTTTCGCTCCCGCGCCCTGCCGGACACCCCAGAGCAGTTCCACGACTACGTCTACCACAACCTCGGGGAGGGAGTGGAGCTGACGGCGGAGCAACCCGGGCTGATGCTCCGCGCCGCACCGGAGCGGTTCCGTCCGATCCCGGGTGCCGTCTGGAAGCAGAATGGAAAGTACCTCTGGCCGGGCTGGCATGTCTTTCAGAAATCGCAGGCATCAGAACCGTTCGCCGGTAGCGTCCAAGCGCACTTTTACGCAAAGTCGCTCCCCGGAATGCGGCTCTTTCTGCCCGGCACACCTGGTCGCGAGTACGCCCATGCCCTCGCCCCGGCCACAAAAGAGGCTCCTGAACCCTACGACATGGCTCTCACCCCCGTACTCGTCGTCCGGCAGCGCGGCCCTGCCTGGGAGAAGCCCTTCGCCGCTGTCTTTGAGCCGCTGGAGCGCGGGGAGAGCAAGGGAAGTGTCGTCTCGGTTATGCCGCTCACCGACGAAAAAGGGCTGGCGGGGCTGACCGTGGTGAGCCAAATTTCGGGGCAGAAGCTCACCCAACATGTTCTCGTACGCTCCTGCACTCTCCCCAAGTTGGAACTGGAGCTGACCGGAGCACTTGGCATTGTCACCATCCGAGAAAATAACGCGGCGACACTCTACCTGGGCGAGGGAACGCTGCTACGCTATCAAAAGAACCGGCTCACGACACCCGGTGAGCGAAAGGGCTAGCCCATGATCTACGATGTGGTTGTTTACGGTGATTCTTGTGGAGCGGTCACGGCGGCGGTCGCCGCCAAGCGCGACGGGCGTTCGGTTCTTTTGGTCAACCCGACGGGCTTTCTGGGCGGCATGAGCGCCAGCGGCCTCGGCGCGACCGATTTTCTGGGCCAGCGTGCCACGTTCGGCGGGATCGCCTCGGAGTTCTACGACTTAGTGGCCGCCGCTTACGGAACCACGTATGTTCGCAGCTTCGAGCCCCACGTGGGCCAGCAGGCGTTTGAAAAACTCATCGCTGATGCGGGCGTGCCGGTGGTCTACAACGAGAGGCTAGACCGACGGCCTGGTAAAGGGGTCAAGAAAAAAGGGCGGCGCATTGAGGCCATCACGACACTCAGCGGCAAGACCTACCAAGGTAAGATGTTCATTGAT
>NZ_JAYUPA010000385.1:0-1805 GCF_043760365.1 Armatimonas sp. | reverse complement strand
GCACGTGCTCCGTAGACGGCGGCACGCATCTCCTCGAAAAAATCTACCGAGTTGCCCGAGACCATCGAGTCGGTGCCCAGCCCAATATCCAATCCACGGGCCCTAAGTTGCCGCAACGGTGCGAGCCCGGCCCCGAGCTTTCCGTTGGAGCGGGGGCAGTGCGCCACCGAAGCCCCGGCATTGGCGAGAAGCGTGATATCGTCCTCGCTGGCATGAACACAGTGCACGGCGAGCGTTCGTGCATCCAGAGCACCGGATTGTTTCGCGTAGGCAATCGGCGAGATATTTTTGGTGTCCCACATAATCCCGCGCCGCTCAAACATCTCCTTGAAGGGGCCGCCACCGATCTGGAAGAGTGCTTCCTCCGCCGGGGACTCGGCGAGATGGATGGTCTGAATGTAGCCATTTTGATCCGCGAAGCTAGCAAGGGCTCCGAAGAGCTCGGCGCGGACGGTGTAGGGGGCGTGTGGGGAGATTCCCAGGTGAACACGGCTCTCGGCGCTGCTTCGGGTGAGTGTGCTGCCCATCTGTGCGAGCTGGCGTTTGAGCAGATCAAGTGTCTGACTGACTGGTGGCGTGTTCTCAATCCCAAAGACCTCGCGAAAGACCGTCCCCCGCAGGCCCGAGCTTGCCAGGGCACTCACGCTCGCACCTGCATCGCAGGCATCTCCGATGGTCGTGATCCCCGCCGCCGCCATCTCCGCCGCCCCGAGAGTGGCGGAGGTCACCCAGTCGTCGAGAGTGAGAAACTGCTTGAGCGCCGTGAGCCCTCGGATCCAGGGGAAGAAGGGCATGTCCTCAAGCAGGCCGCGCAGCACGGTGTACTCCAGATGCGCATGGACATTGACAAGTCCGGGCAGGATCGCCGCCAGCCCCAGATCCAGCGCCCCGTCGTCGGGCCGCGCCCGCCCGACATAGGTCAGCTTACCGTTTTCAAACGCCACCTCTCCGTTTTCAAAGAGCGGGCCGGAGATGGGAAGCACCCAGCGTGCCTTCAGTCGCACAGGGCCGTCGGTGTTGCGCAAAAGATCGGTCAGATCAGGCATGATCGTGACCGCCCCCCTCTTGACCGCCCCCATGAACGGGGGCGTGATATTGTCCTCGTGCCGCGGACACAAAGGGCGTGCCGCCCATCCGAATTTCTATGGCTGCTTGCAGCCTTTGTGTCGGCGAAGCCGTCAATAAGACGCCCCCCTCCAACGGGGGCGATCTCGTCGGGGCAATTCACTGGCACGGGTTCGAGCGGGGGGCTGCAAAAGTGACACTCCACGCCTTCTGGTAGTCGTCGTTGGTGAGGAACTTGACATGGCCATCGGCAAAGAGGGTGGTGTAGCGCAGTCCCTTGCGGTCCCAGCCCAGCGGATCGAAGCGCATTGGGCTGGCGTGCCAGCCACCGTTGCCATCAAAGAGAATGTTGACCTGTGCCAGGCCGACTTCCTGACCCGTGGCGGTTAGCGCTGTGGTCGTGTCTAGGTTCAGGCGGCGGAAGGCGATCTCGGTGCGGAACAAATACGATGCCCCGTAGCGCTCGTACATACTGGGGCGAGCCGCTAGAGGGCAGGGGCCGCCGCAGTTGAAGTTATTATCCAGAATGTCAAAGCCCGTGTCCCCCGCGCAGCGCCAGACCTGACGGCTCTTGATGTAGGGGGTCAGCGAGCCGGTCATCCAGTTATTGGTGTAGAGCACGGGCGAGTCGTGGAGAAAGGGCATCGCATCAATGATCGCCTTGCACTGCGGATAGCCCGCCCATATCTGCGGCACATAGGCATCGGAGGCGTCTTTGGCGTAGGGATAGAGGCCGTCGT
>NZ_JAYUPA010000384.1:0-1806 GCF_043760365.1 Armatimonas sp. | reverse complement strand
CAAGCTGGCTGGCGAGGTAGAGATTACGTTCCAAATTGGACGCATCCACCACACTGATAATCACCTCCGGCCGTGCTGTGTCGGTACGATAGCCCAGAAGAATGTCGCGGGTAATCTGCTCATCGGGCGACTGAGGGGTCAGCGAGTAGAGGCCGGGCAGGTCTATCAGAGTGGCGGTAACCCCATCGGGGAGCGTCAGAAATCCCTCTTTGCGTTCCACCGTGATTCCCGGATAGTTCCCCACTTTCTGGCGCAACCCTGTGAGGGCGTTGAAGAGGGTGGTCTTTCCGCTATTGGGATTACCGACGAGCGCGACAATCTTGTTCACGAGCCGGTGACGGGGGGGGGGGCCGCCTCGACGCGGATGCCTTCGGCTTCTTCACGACGCAGAGAAAGCCGATACGAGCGGAGCTCGATCTCGATGGGGCCACCGAAAGCGGCCTTTCGTGCGACTTTCACTTCTGCACCGCTGGTGAAGCCAAGCTCCATCAGGCGGCAGCGATTCGCGCCGCTGACACTCAGGACGCGGCCACTGCGCCCTTGTTGCAGGCAGCAGAGACTGCACACTTCTTCGGTTGCCGGACAGGCTGTTTCTATAATTTTCTCTTCTTGCATGCGTCAAACGCCTCGGAGACTAGTACAATGTATCAGATAGTTGCGGGAGGAGCAATACCTCCGACTGAAAAAGTCGCCGATATTTTTTGTCGGGGAAATGCGGCTTTTTTAAGGTTAAGTGCAACCTGTGTGCCACTCACGTGTCCGAGGAAATGAACCACCTCGGGTAGGGAGGGGAGATGGATACGATTCAGGTGTTAAGAAGCACGAAAGCACAGACACTGGCTCCTGCCGTTACGGCGGGAGTGGGCGGGACACTACTACGGGCACCCGATCCGGATGCGGCCTTGGTTCGTCGGGTCGTTGCCGGTGAGCTGGTAGCATTCGAGCAGCTCTTCCGTAAGTACCAGACTCCGATTTTTAACATGATCACACGCATGGTACGTGGGGAGGAGGCCTACGATATTACGCAGGAAGTCTTTCTGCGGGCCTTCAAGTCCGTTAAGAGCTTCCGGGGGGACGCCAAGTTCTCCACATGGCTCTACACGATTGCTCGGCACACGTGTCTGAACCATCTGCGCCATAAAAATGTCCTGTCCGAAGGTTCGCTGGAAGAAGCACAAGACGATCATCCAGGCAACGAACCTGTGGATGAGACCATGAATGTCGCTCGCATTACTGAGGTGCGTGAGCTACAGCGCGTGGTGGACGAGGTCTTAGCAACACTGCCCACGGAACCGAGAATGCTTTTAATACTGAGAGATTTTGAACAGCTGAGCTACGATGAAATTTCCCAAGTGACGCAACTTTCAATTGTGAATGTGAAGTCTAAGATTCACCGGGCACGTCAAGTTTTCAAAAAGCGCTTTCAGCCTCACCTCGCACTACTCGACGGGGGGATCGGACGATGAACGACAGGGATATTATGAACAGCAAGCAACGGGATAATGAAACGCTCGCCGACTTCTTGGACGGCTCTCTTTCACCACAGAAGCTGAAGGAGGTGGAGCGATTGCTACAAGGGCACTCCTCTGTGGCCCGAGATGCACAGGAGTTGTCTGAGGTTCTTCAGCTACTCCATCGGCTCCCCCCGCGTGAGCCCGTTATTGATGTCTGGCCGGAGCTGGAGCCTAAACTGGTGCAGTTTCAGCTTGAAGAGCGCATGGGGATATTTGCGAGGTGGCGCTTTCGTTGCGCCCGGTTTCTCTCGAACTTCGCCTTCGGCGCGATCCTCTTCACGCAAGCCGTGGC
>NZ_JAYUPA010000383.1:0-1809 GCF_043760365.1 Armatimonas sp. | reverse complement strand
AGCAAGCCGGGTGAGCTTCACATAGACTTCAAGTACGATGCAGCCGTGCCTGGTCTGAGCAACAAGACCCACTACATCAATGTCCACACGGATTTCGCCCCCAGCGGTGAGTTGCGCGGCGACCTTGTCAAGGCGTAGCTAGTCTCTGCTCTGCCCTTCTCCCGCTTCACGGAGAAGGGCATTTGTTTTTTATGGCTATTCGACGGTGACGGATTTTGCGAGGTTCCGAGGCATATCAATATCGCAGCCACGCTGCAGTGCGACTAAATACGCCAGAAGCTGCATCGGCACAATCGAGACTATTGGGGCCAGCTCAGGGCGGACTTGGGGAATACGGAGTAAGTGATCCGCCGTGGTATCGAGTCTATTCTCCCCCTCAAAAACCACACCCACGACAGTTCCACCGCGCGCGGCGACTTCCTTGATATTACTCAACATCTTGTCAAACACCGTGGGCTGAGTCGCCAAGCACACCACAATAACGCCCGGCTCGATCAGCGCCAGCGGGCCGTGCTTGAGCTCCCCGGCGGCATAGGCTTCGGCGTGCAAGTAGCTGATCTCCTTGAGTTTGAGCGCCGCCTCCAGCGCTACGGCGTAGTCGTAGCCGCGCCCAAGGTAGAAGAAAACGCTCCGATCCGCGAGCTTTGCGGCCAAGTCTTCCACCAGCAGGGCATTACCGATCACGCTCTCCACGGCATCGGGCAGCGTAACCAGATCCCGCACAAAGCTCTGGTGCGCCGTGTCGGTGAGCCTGTCTTCAAGAGCGGCAAAGTGCAGGCCAATCAGATAGAGCACCATGAGCTGGGTAACATAGGCTTTCGTACTCGCCACGCAGATCTCCGGCCCCGCTTGGGTGTAAACACAGGCATGGCTCTCGCGGGCGATCGAGGAGCCAACCACATTCACTACGGAGACAATGGTCGCCCCCAGCCGTTTGGCCTCACGCAGTGCCGCCAGTGTGTCCGCTGTCTCCCCGGACTGCGAGATAATCAAACAGAGAGTTTGTTGGCTCACCAGCGGGTCGGAGTAGCGAAACTCTGAGGCCACACTGACCTCAACGGGACGGCGCAAGAGCCCCTCGAAGAAGCGCTTAGCGACCACACCCGCGTGATACGCCGTGCCGCAGGCGACAATATGGACATGCGTAAATCCCACAAGCTGTGCTTTCGTAAATCCCTCAAGCTCAGGAATACAGACCCGCTCCTCATCAGTAAGTCGGCCCCGGAGCGTGTCGGCCAGCGCACGCGGCTGCTCGTGGATCTCCTTGAGCATAAAGTGCGGAAAACCGCCTTTTTCCGCTGTCTGTTCGTCCCAAGTGACCATAAACGGCTCGCGATGAATTGGGCCACCCGCGAGATCTGTAAGAATCACTCCACTTGGTGTGAGCTTGGCAAAGTCACCGTCTTCCAGCACAATAACTTTTCGCGTGTAGCGCATCACGGCGGGAATGTCGGAGGCCAGAAAATTCTCACCGTCACCGAGTCCGAGAATCAGCGGGGATGCCGTCTTAGCGCAGTAGATAGTCTGCGGCTCGTGCGACGAGCACACGGCGATGGAGTACGCCCCCGTCACCAATGTCAGCGCCTCACGGATCGCCGCCTCCATCGCGCCTAACGTGCGAAACGCACGGTCCACCAGATGCACCAGCACTTCGGTGTCGGTCTCGGAGGCGAAGAGAAACCCCTCATTAATCAGCTCTGATCGTAGCTCTTGATAGTTCTCGATAATTCCGTTGTGAATCAGCGCGATCTTACTGTCTTGAGAAAAATGCGGGTGAGCATTGGGAGTTGTCGGGCCGCCATGGGTAGC
>NZ_JAYUPA010000382.1:0-1812 GCF_043760365.1 Armatimonas sp. | reverse complement strand
GCAAGGGGCACTGGCTGGAAGTAAATGGCAAGATTATCCACAGCAGCGAGCACTGGGCCAACGGAGCGCTGGAGTTCCTTAAAAGAATGGCCCCCCCCGCCCCCGATAACGGGGGAGCCACACGGAACCCATTTTTCTTGCATGTTGCGTTTCACGCGCCCCACGACCCGCGCCAGGCTCCCACCGAGTATCTCGACAAGTACCCGGTTGAGCGTGTCAGCCTGCCGCCGAACTTTCTGCCCGAGCACCCGTTTGATAATGGCGACCTGAAAGTGCGGGATGAAAAACTCGCGCCGTGGCCGCGCACGCCCAAGGCGATCAAGCAGCACCGGAAAGAGTACTACGCGATTCTGACCCATGCCGACTACCACATTGGGCGTATCCTAGACGCGCTCCCAGAAGACACGCTCGTCGTGTTTTCGGGTGACCATGGTCTGGCCGTGGGGGAGCACGGCTTGCTAGGTAAGCAAAACTGCTACGATCACTCCGTGCGTATTCCGCTGGTCTTTGCGGGGCCGGGGATTCCCAAAAACAAGAAAAACGATGCCCTGATCTACCAGAACCAGATATTCGCGACGCTCTGTGATTTAGTGGGGATTCCCCAGTCGCCCGGCCTCGAAAACCCCAGTCTAGCGCCGCTGATCAAGGGCGCAAAACAGGAGCGCGACGCGGCGGTCTTTGGGGCGTATCTCAATGTCCAGCGCATGGTGCGCACCCGAGAGCACAAGCTGATCGTCTACCCGAACATCAAGCAAGTCCAGCTCTTCGATATTCAGCGCGACCCTTGGGAAACCAAAAACCTCGCCGCCGAGCAGCCCGAGCGGGTAAAAAGCCTCTGGACACGCCTCAACACCCTCCAAAAAACCCTCGCCGACCCGCTAGAGCTGCCGTTTTTCCCTAGCGGTTCGTGATTCCCCAGCAAAACGGGTCGGTGTCATCAAGAAGCAGCGTCGCTTCGGCGCTGATCCAGGCGCGGCCTGTGATGGTTGGCCTCCCCCCTGGCCCCCCTCCGGCTTCGCGAAAGGGGGTGAAAGTCCCCTCAAAAACGCTGCCAATCACGCTCTCTTGCCGCCAAATCTCGCCTAGTGCGAGCTTCCCATCGGCGGCGAGGCAGGCAAGCTTGGCGCTGGTGCCCGTGCCGCACGGCGATCTGTCGTAGGCACCGCCGGGACAGAGCACAAAGCTGCGGGAGTGATTTGCGGGGTCACAGGGCGGACCGAATAGCTCGATATGATCCAGCTCCGGCCAGCGTTTATTCGCCTCACGCCGAATCTCCCACGAGAGCGCCGTGAGCCGCTCCACATTACCAACATGAATGTCTTCGCCGTGATCCGCACAGAGAAAGAACCAGTTCCCACCCCACGCAAGATCACCCGTCACACTCTGGCCACTCGGGAGCGTGAGCGCCACGGCTTTCTCGGTACGGTAACTCACGACATTCTCGATACGCACACGGCCATCGGGGTGCAGTGTGGCACTAACAACGCCAACAGGTGTGTCTATTGTATGCGTCCCCGGCGCGAGCTTGCCCTGGTGCGCCAGAGTTGCCACCAGCCCAATCGTGCCATGGCCGCACATACCCAAGTAGCCGACATTGTTAAAGAAAATCACGCCGCAGACACACCCTGGCGCGTGGGCTTCCACAATCAGCCCGCCTACGAGCACCTCGGAGCCGCGCGGCTCGTTCAGCGTCGCGCTTCGGTAGTGATCAAAGTCACGCTCAAAAATTGCCAGGCGCTCAGCGAGCGGGCCGCTGCCTAGCTCGGGGCCACCGGCGACGATTAGCCGGGTGGGCTCGCCGCCGGTGTGGGA
>NZ_JAYUPA010000381.1:0-5065 GCF_043760365.1 Armatimonas sp. | reverse complement strand
GGCGAGGTCTAGGGGCTGGGGCAGATCCATGAGCCGGAGGAAGCCGCCGGGCTGGCCCGTGTCAATGCTGACAGGGGTCAGGGCGACGTTTTTTTCTTGCAGGGCGATCACTTTCTCTTTGGCCGTGCCCCCGATGGTCTGGATGGCCACGCGGCAGCTTCCGTCAAAATAGATCGGATCGTCTAAATGGTAGCGGTAAAATGCCCACTGGCGCTGTGTGCTATCGGCGATGGGGCAGCCCTGGGTACGCTGGGCGTAGGCTCCCTGACCCCAGCCCGTGCCGATGTAGTCCTCCGTGCCGGTGCCGCATAGTGTCGGGAGGGTGTCGTCGCCCATCCACACTTTCACCTCGCCCTCGCCCCACCACGCGCCCTCGTAGCGCTCGTCGGCGATGACTCCGAGGTTGCAGCCCAGAAAGCGCCCGCTGCCTGAGATCTGGGGAAGGATGAGAAAATCTTCTCCCAGTACATTGGGCGACTCACGGCGAAACTGCGCATGGAAGTAGAGTGTCTCAGGCGTGTGAGTCACCCCGAGCAGGAGGTCAATATCGTAGAACAAGTGAGGCAGGCGCGCCTCGGACGTGTTCGTGAGTGTCACCCGCGCCGCTGTGCGAAAGGGCATCGGCACAAAAGCATTAAAGCTGCGGCCCTCGGGGTCGGAGAAGAGAGCGCACTCAAACGCTGTCTTGCGGCCCAGTGCAATCCCGAAGAAATCCCCCAGCGGCACGGAGACGGCGGGAGTGCTCGCGCCGTCCCAGAACATCTCCAAACGCAGCGCCCGTAGCATCTCCGGGCTCCGGTCGCTGACAGTCATCCAGAGGCGGGTGAGTGTCCCGCTACCTGAAATATCTAGCAGCGTTTTCGTCTCACCCGGCTCCAGCGAGTCGAACGCATGGCCTTTCGCGCCGTGATTCTCCTGGCCACCCTCGCCTCGCCTCGCCGCCAAATTCTCAAAGCTCGCCCAGCGCGTCTCGACGCCACGTGGTTTCTCATAAAGATTCATAATTAAACCTCCAAAGATACCCTCTGCTTCAGCCGAGGGAGGAATTGGGAACCGCAGGGAAAGTTTTGTGATTGATTCTGAAATTCTGTTTGCATTTTGTTTTCTTTTATGATATTCTCTCTGGCAGTAGAGTTTTCGCTTTGTGGCTCGTCCCCACAATAGTCAGGAACTTACCTTTGAATTATGCGGAGCTTGGTAGCTCCGCCAGACAGAAACCCGTAGCAGTCGGGTAAGGCAATCGCGGGGACTGCATCCTATGCGCGGGCTTCGGTTTATACAAAATCTGTTCAAAGCTATGACGATATGGCTCTGCCCTGCTTTCGGCTCGTCCGAAGGATCGGGGTCGAACACGGGGCAATGTAACTTGCCCTATAGACGGGACGTTCGGCTTGTGCGAAGGTACCAACTTTCGTTTGCCTAACGTTACTGTCAAAGCCTTCGGCTTTAGCCGAGGGATCAGTTACGCGCGTATCTTACCTGACGTGGGACGGGGGCAATAAATGGGGTTCCTGTGTGTTGAGCGATACAATACGATCATGGACGACAAAGGGCGAGCCAAGGGAATGGTGTATGACGAGTTTATTCAGCTCATCGCGCAGGGAGGAGGGCCAGAAGCCGTTGTTTCGTTCCGGCCCTCAGAAGCGACGCAGCACCGTGCCTATGAGCTTGTAGATCGCAAGCGAGAAGGTAGTCTTACTCCTGAGGAAGAGAGTGAGTTGAGCCACTTTGTCCAGCTAGAGCATCTGGTACGAATGGCAAAAATTCGTGCGCGAATGATCCAGACCGGGGCCTCTCCTATTCCCGCAAAAGCGGCGTGAAGTCGTGAGCCGGACGTACATTGCCTTCAATACGCCAGAGCGCTGTGAAGAACGTTGGGGACTTCAGGTGCTAAATCGCTATCCGACAGGTTAGAATGTTTCCATGCAATCTATGGCACTGACGGCAACCAATCTTCGCTGCGAGTATCGCACCAACCCGCTTGGGATAGACTCTCTGGCTCCACGGCTCTCCTGGGAGCTCCGTTCCGCACGCAACGGCGAGGTGCAGCGCGCCTATCAAATAATCGCAACGAATAATAAAGACGGCAATAACGTGCTCTGGGATAGCGGCAAAGTTGCCTCTGCAGACGCAATTCAAGTGGCCTATTCGGGCAAGAAGCTTATCAGTGGCCAGCGTGTTTTCTGGCGCGTGCGGGTGTGGAACCGTGACGATCAGCCGGGGCCGTGGAGTAAAGAGGCGAGCTTTGAGCTGGGCCTTCTGACTCCCGCCGACTGGAGCGGGGCACGGTGGATTCGCGACCCGAAGCCCGCGCCCGCCAACCCCTACGCCGATGATCCGCTGCCGCTGTTTGGAAAGAGCTTTACGCTGCCACGCGCCGTGAAATCCGCACGATTGTCAGTGACGGGCCTGGGGTACTTCGAGGCGAGTGTGAACGGCGTCAATCCCAGTGATGCCATGCTAGAGCCAGGCTGGACCAACTACGAGAAGCGCGTCTACTACCGCACACTCGATGTCACAAAATTACTTAAGCGCGGCGAGAACGCACTGGAGATCTTCGTGGGCAACGGCTGGTGGAACCCTATGCCGCTGGTCATGTTTGGGGGCGCGGCATTCTTACCTAAGACCCTTTCCACGGGCCGCCCGCGCTGCATTGCGAGGCTAGAGATCGAGCTCAGCGATGGCGCAAAGCAAGTGATTGTGACGGATATGAGCTGGGATGTGCGCGACAGCGCCCTGCGCTTCCAGAACAACTATATTGGTGAGGTCTGGGATGCGCGGGAAGCGGGCAAGGGAGCGGCGCGGCAGGTGGTGCTTGCGACAGAGCCCGTTGGGCCGCTCCAGTGCGAGCCACAGCCGCCGATCAAGGTGATCGGGGAGCGCAGCGCAAGTACTCTCTCCGAGCTCAAGCCGGGCGTGTTTTTGCTCGATGCGGGGGTGAACCAGTCCGGGCGGGTGCGCCTGACACTGAAGAACACAAAGCCGGGACAGAAGATTGTTTTACGCTACGGGGAGCTTATACATAAAGACGGCAGCCTCAATCCAATGACGGGGGTCTGTGGACAGATCAAGGGGGGGACGAAAGAGCGCCATGGTGCGCCCAAAGACAGCGATCGCCCCCCTATTCCCGCCATCCAAGAGGACACGTTTATCTGTGCAGGAGCCGCTGAGGAGACATTTCAGACGCACTTTGTCTTCCGGGGTTTTCGCTATGTGGAGGTGAGTGGGGCAACTGAGAAGCCAACTCTAGTTGTCCACTCGATGGCTGCTTCGGTGGAGAGCGCGGGGGAGTTTTCTTGCTCCGAGCCGCTGCTCAACCAGATTCAAGAGATCACGCGTCGCACGTTTCTCTCGAATCTCTTCTCCGTCCAGTCCGACTGCCCCCACCGCGAGAAGTTCGGCTACGGCGGCGATATTGTCGCGACGCGCGATGCGTTTCTCTACAACTTCGACATGGCCGCTCTCTACGCTAAGATTGCCACGGACTATGCCGATGCCGCTCGCCCCGACGGCTCGCTACCCGACACCGCGCCGTATGTGGGGATTCACTACTGCGGGGTGGGCTGGCCGATGGCGTTGCCCTTGCTGCAAGTGGAGCTTTTGCGCTACTACGGCGAGACAAGGCTGATTGAGCAGCTCTATACGACAATGGCGCGCTGGCTGGAGGGCACCGATGGCAAGAAGGGGCTGACGGACCACGAGGCGCGGGTGGGGAGTCCGCCCGAAGCCACACTCCCCCTGCTCTACGCCGAGTGCGCCCGCATGGCTGAGACGCTGGCGCTCACGCTGGGCAAGCGCGGAGACGCGGCAAAGTGGCGAACCCTGGCGAAAACCACCACCGATGCCTACCAGCGTGCCTTCCCCGATGCACCGCCCATCCAAGCCTGCCTGGCCTACGCGCTGGAGTATGGCAAGCTCGACCAAGCCGCGCAGCAACGCACGCTTGACCGCCTGCTCGCCGATTTAAAAGCGCACGACGGGCACCTCACCACGGGAATCTACGGCACCAAGTTCATGTTCGATGCGCTCTCGCGCCTGGGTCACGCCGATGCCGCGTTCACGTTTGCCACGAAAAAGACCGTGCCCTCGTGGGGCGCGATGCTTGCGGGCGGTGCGACCACACTCTGGGAGCACTGGGACTTCTCGGACAACACGTTCTCGCATAACCACCCTATGTTCGGCTCGATCAGCGCGTGGTTCTTCGCCTGGCTCGCCGGAATCCAGCCCGCCGAAGATGCCATTGGTTTCGATAAAATCGAGCTCCGGCCCCAGTTTGTGGCAGGGCTGAGCTCCGTCAAGGCTAGCTATAGATCGCTCCGTGGCCCGATTAAAGTGGAGTGGAAGCGGCAAGCTGGGAAAACTGCCCTCACCGTCGAGATTCCCATCGGCAGCACCGCCACACTGCACCTACCCGGTGGCGCGACAAAAGCGCTGGAGAGCGGGAAGCATACCGCCCAATGGAATTAGGCGTCGGGGTGGCGTTCCGCCGCAAAGCCCGTGCCGGGCTGGGGAAATAAATTCGGTAGCCTGGCACGGGCTTTGCGGCACGTAGTGCCATTGGAGACGCCGGTTTTCAACCGGCGGCACTTACGCGGCCAAGAGCATCGGCAATAGCTCCTCGGCCTTCCCCACGAACTCGTCGTGCAGATACGGGTTCTCGTGGCGCGACGGCTCGATATTGACCGAGACGCAGTGCGCTCCGGCAGCGTGCGCATCCAGCAGCAAGTACGCGGCGGGAATCACGACGCTGCTCGTGCCGACCACGAGAAACAGATCACAGCCGCGTAGCGCCTCAGTGGCCTGCTCAATCGCCTTGTTTGGGAGCGTCTCTCCAAAGAGCACCACATCGGGGCGCAGGGGCGCACCACACGCCGGGCAGAGCGGTGCTCCGCCTTTGTAGGAGGCTTCATCGAAGAACGGCGCGAGGCTGCATTTCGTGCAGCGCGTCCGAAAGCCGGAGCCGTGTAGCTCTATCACGTTCTCACTCCCTGCACGCTGGTGCAAGTTATCCACATTCTGCGTGATCACAAACACCTGCCCCGGCCAGCGCTTTTGTGCCGCCGCA
>NZ_JAYUPA010000380.1:0-5073 GCF_043760365.1 Armatimonas sp. | reverse complement strand
TCGCGGAAGAGACCGGTCATAATCTTGTGATTCGCTGTGACGATCCTCTACCAGACGCGTAAGCCTACCGACGAGGAACGAGGAGGCGGCGCGAAGCGCCCCATAGCGGGACGATCTCCGTACAAGAGGCGCGGGGTGAACCGGGCGAAGACGGGGACGACGGCGACGGGGTAGATCGCCCAATGGAATTAGGCGTCAACAGTGGCACTGCGTGCCGCGAAGCCCGTGCCGGGCTGGGGATTAGGGAGCCCTGAACGGGCTTTGCGGCTGAGGAACGAAGCCATTGCAGACGCCGGTTTTCAACCGGCGGCGCTCATTTCGTAAGCGATTTTTGGAGCCGTTGCAGCGCAATCAGCGCCTCGACGGGCGAGAGGGTGTTGATATCCAGCCCGCGCAGTGCCTCCACTACGGGGTGCTCCTCCGCCTCGAAGAGTGTCATCTGGAGCCTCTGTGATTTCGGTGCGACGCTCACACTGCCGCCGAGCATGTCGCGGCGCTTGCTGCCGTCTTTTTCAAGATCGCTGAGAATCTCTTTGGAGCGCTCGATCACGGTGGGGGGCAGGCCGGCCATGCGGCCCACTTGAATCCCGTAGCTCTTATCCGTGCCGCCGGGGAGCACTTTACGCAGCCAGATAATCCGATCGTTGGTCTCTTTTACCGCGATCCGGTAGTTTTTCACGTTGGGGAGCTGCTTTTCCAATTCATTGAGCAAGTGATAGTGGGTCGCAAAGAGTGTCTTGCAGCCGCGTGCGGCGAGAAACTCCGCGACCGCCCACGCAATGGAGACGCCGTCAAAGGTGCTCGTGCCGCGCCCGATCTCATCGAGAATCACCAGGCTGCGCTCGGTGGCGTTGTTGAGAATGTCTGCGGTCTCGGTCATCTCCACCATGAACGTGGACTGTCCGGCGGCCAGATCATCGTGCGCCCCGACGCGGGTGAAGATGCGATCCACCAGGCCGACCCGCACGGAGTCGGCGGGGACGAAGCTGCCGACCTGCGCGAGTAAGACGATCAGGGCGACTTGGCGCAGCACCGTGGATTTTCCGGCGGAGTTAGGGCCGGTGATGATATGCACTTGCTGCTGGTCGGTGTCAAGATAGGTATCGTTGGGAATGAAGTTCGCCGCCGAGCCCATCAGCCGCTCCACAACCGGATGCCGCCCGCCCTTGATATCGAGAACATCGGTGGTGTCTACGGTAGGCCGCACAAAGCGATTGTTCTGGGCGACTTCGGCGAGCGCTGCGACCACGTCCAATTTCGCCACGGCCTGCGCCACGGCCAGCACGTCGCCCGTGAACTCCTGCGCCACGTAGTCCCGTACGGAGACAAACAGATCGTATTCCAGCGCGTTGATGCGCTCCTCGGCCCCGAGCACTTTGGACTCCATCTCCTTGAGTTCCGGGGTAATGAAGCGCTCCCCGGTGGACGTCGTTTGCTTGCGGATGTAGTCACTAGGGACGGCGGCGAGATTGGATTTGGTTACCTCGATAAAGTAGCCAAAGACCGAGTTGAAGCCGACTTTGAGGCTCTTGATGCCGGTCTTCTCACGCTCGTCGGACTCTAGTTTTGCAATCCAGCTCTTGCCGCCCCGGACGATCTGACGCAGCTCATCTAAATTCTCGTCGTAGCCGTCTTTAATGAGATTGCCCTCACGGACCGTCAGCGGTGGCTCGTCGTGGATGGCGCTGGTGAGAAGCTCCGTGAGTGTTGGTAGCCCGTCGAGCGTGGCGGCGAGCGCTTGAATGGCCGGGTGCTCGATCTGCAAGGCTTGCGTCGCCACGTTCGGAATCTGCTCCAGCGAGAGGCGCAGCGCGACCAAATCCCGCGCATTGGCCGCCCCGGTCGAGAGCCGCGCCATGAGCCGCTCCAAGTCCGCGACTGCCCGGAGCGTGTCGCGCACATCGCCGCGCGTGAGCGCGTCGTCGTAGAACGCCTCGACAGCATCTAAGCGTGCGTTGATCTTGTCCACGGAGAGCAGCGGCGCATCGAGCCATTTCTTGAGCATGCGCCCGCCCATCGAAGTGCGCGTCTCATCCAGAACGGCGAGCAGGGATTTCGCCCGAGCGCTGTCGTAGAGCCCCGCTGTCAGCTCCAAGTTACGCCGCGCCGATGCGTCGAGGTACATCGCGTCCTCGGTGGAGTAGGTCGCCAGCGAGCGAATATGCCCGACCGCGCCCATGTGCGTCGCTTTGAGATATTCGAGGAGGGCAGCGGCGGCGCTCAGCCCGGCGGAGTAGTCATCGCAGCCGAAGCCCTTGAGAGTCTGCACCCCAAAGTGCTCCAGCAGCGCCTCACGCGGCAGTCGTGGCAGTCGGGCTTTCCCAATCCGTGTGAGAGTCGCGGGGCAGGCCGCGGCAATCGCCTCCGCCAGCTCGTCCATTCCCTCAGGGACAAGGCACTCGGCGGGCTGGAGGCGCAGAATCTCCTCGACCACCTTGGCGATCCCCGCACTCTCCTCCACCTCCGTGATCAGAAACTCGCCGGTCGAGACATCCACCACCCCGATCCCATGCACGGGCTTGGAAAGAATCGCTGCCACTAAGTAGTTATTGCTCTTGGCATCCAGCAGCGCGTCCTCCACCAGAGTGCCCGGTGTCACCACCCGCGTGACCGCGCGCTTGACTAAGCCTTTAGCGAGCTTCGGGTCCTCGATCTGATCGCAGATTGCCACTTTAAAGCCCTTCTGCACCAGGCGGGCCATGTAGCGCTCCAGCGCATGATGGGGAACACCCGCCATCGGGTACTTGCCATCGTAGCCCTGCACATCGCGCCCCGTGAGCGTGATCTCCAGCTCGCGGGCGATCAGCTCGGCGTCGTCGCCGTACGCCTCAAAGAAATCCCCAACCCGCATAAAGAGCACGCAGTCGGGGCGCTCCAGCTTCATGGTGACATAGAGGCGAAGCATCGGAGTGAGCTTATCGAGGGGAATCTGAGGCGTGGGCATAACGCTTCTATTCTACGCCATGCCTGCCGATTGCGGAAAGCCAGAAGCCGGTTAGATTGTCCAGTCCTCGACTACCAAGTCAGGAATTTCTGTGAAATCATTGGTGTTTTGCGTGACCAGCACATAGCCGTAGTTAATGGCACAGGCAGCGATCCGGCAGTCAGGTACACCTTTTCGCTTCTGAGCATTGGACATCGCCGCTAAGACTCGATCAGAAGCCTCGTCATAGAGTAAGTACTGGAAGGTATGAAGATCTTGGAACGTGCTTACAAAAAGCTCATGCTGTTTCCACAAACTCAGCTTGAATTTTGGATCCTCCGCTTTACTGATCTGCGCAAGCCGCCCTTTCATCATTTCCTGTATCGTCACGGAGCAGATGAAGCAATGTGTCGGAAGAGTCTGGGAAATTTTGCTCTGCAGGGTTAGGGGAGCAGTTCCGCGAAAGATCAGACTGAGAATGTTCGTATCCAATAGGAAATTGGGTTCAGTTGGCATAGCCTGTATTCTCGCTATTCCGGTTTTCCTCCATTGCCTTCTGAAAATCGTCCCAAAAAGGGTCGTCCTCATACTTGCCAAAAAGGGCTTTCAAAGGGTTGTCCAGATACGGAAGCAGCCTCGATCCTGTTCCATTTGTCACGACCTGAAAAATTCGATCCTTATCTTCATGGTTGGGTTCAGTCTGGCTGATTCTAAAAGTGAGTTATATCTTGGATAACCCATGTATGGAAATTCATATTTGGCATCTTTGGGCTTGTCCCCAAAGTAAACAGAATAAAAACCATTGTCTAAGAATGCCTCGATTTGAACATAGTCTGATCTAGGCAAAATAGAGTTTACAGCAAAGCCATTTTGAAACGCAGATTCTTCCAGTCTTTCTTCAGTCATGTGCTCAAAAATACTTATGATTTCTTCTAGCACCGTTGTCTTGCCGCTTCCGTTTGCGCCTGCGAGGAGTATCGTCTTTTTGGGCTTGCCGTCTTTGTCGCAGAAGTCTAGCGTGACATCGTCGAAGGGGCCGCAGCCGACGAGGCGCAGGGAGGCGATTTCGATCTTCATAGTGGAGCTATTTTATCGCAGATCGGGTTTGGCGGTAAGCAGGCCGAGCTTCCAGGGGATCTTGCCGTAGGCGGTTCTGTACTCCGCGTCGCTGGCTCCTTGGAAGAGAAACTGGAGATTTTTCGGGTCTATTTCCAGGGTCTCATCGTTGCGGGAGCGGATCAGCTCGCCGTGGCTGATGCTGCTGGTCCAGGGCGAGGGGCAGTTAGTGAGACCCGCAAACGGTTTCTCCCAGCTATCGGCGAGGGGTTTCCACGGCCCCGCGAGCGTGTCGGCGAGGTAGGCTTTGAAGTAGCGGCGGCCCTTGCCCTGGGCTTCGATGATCGTGAGGTACTCGGGGCGGTCTTTGAGCTTGTAGGTATGCGACGCCTCGAAGATATCCGCTTGGAGCGCGAGGGTAGGAGCCGACCAAGTGCCGCCGGGGAAGTTCTTGCGCTCGGTCTGAGCGCGCCAGAGCTTGCCATCGAGCGAGGTCCAGAAAAGATGCGCGTGGGTCGCGTCGCAGATTACCCAGAAGTCGAGCCACTTGGGCTTGGCGGGCGGGTTGGCCATCAGCGGCTGTGGCTTGCTCCAGGACTTGGGATCGCTCAGATCTGCCGTGGTGGAGTAGCAGGGCTGAAACGGCGGGTTGCGTGAGTCGTCGGCGAGCTGAAAGATGAGAAACCAGCGCCTCTGCGGCTGATAAAAAAAGAGCTGGGGTGCGCAGTAGTACTTGTCGTGGAGGGCCAAGACGTGGCGAGGTGCAGTTGCGGCATCGGCCCAGGTCTTGAAGCGAACCACGACAATATCTACTCGCCCCGAGGCAAACCGGAGTGTGGCGTAGACGTTCCAGAAGCCTTTGTCAAAGACGACTGTCGGGTCCTTGATCGCCACCTGCGGATCGGAACCCTCCGGTTTAGCCGCGAGGAGGGGAGCGGAGACCGTCCACGAAAATCGCCCCGTTGAGAAACTATCTTCTGAGTGCATCTCACTACTACAGCGCGGCGTAAATATTAACAACATTAGGTAGTCAAAACCTTCCCGGTATAAGTCCAACGAAACGGCTTAGCCATCGTCACATTAAAGTAAGAGAT
>NZ_JAYUPA010000379.1:0-1816 GCF_043760365.1 Armatimonas sp. | reverse complement strand
ACGCGGCGGGCGGTGATATTGCGGCGGCGGGCGGCAAGCCCAAGCCCAACGATGCGCTCGGGGTGAAGTTGGTGGACATGCACGCGATGTTGAATCGCAATCTTATTGGGACGATCTTGCTCTGCCAAGCGGTGGGTGGAAAGATGGCGGAGCGCAAGGGCGGCGCGATTGTCAATATCGCCTCTAGTGCGGCGCATATTGGCCGCGACGACGGCGTGATCTACGCGGTCGCAAAAGCCGGGATTGTGGAGTACACACGGTGCTTAGCCTACCAGCTCCGACCGCATGCGGTGCGCGTGAATGCCGTCAGCCCCGGCCCCACCCGCACGGCGCGCTTCGACGCCACGCGCCCGCTCGACCCGGCCATGACCGTCACCGAGGGAACGCTGGATCGCTACGGCCTCCCCGATGAAGTGGCAGATGGTGTGATCTTTCTTTGCTCTCCCGGGGCACGCTTTATCTCCGGGCAGATTCTGCGCGTGGACGGCGGCCTCCAGCTCTTCGCGGCCTAAAGACAACGTGGGCTACTGGATGGCCCAGCGTGGGTCGCTGCTATTGCCGGGGGCTGTGACTAATAGAGTACTATTGCTCCCGTCGGTGTTCATCTGGAAGAGTTGGAAACCTTCGGTGCGCCCGCTCATGAAGAGAACCTTCTTGCCATCAGGTGAGTAAGACGGGTTGTAGTCCTGGAAGGCATCATTGGTCAGGCGCTTGACATCGGTGCCGTCGGTGCTCATTTGATAGATCTGGTAGCTGCCAAAACGGCTACTCTCAAAGGCTATTTTCCTGCCATCGGGCGAGAACGAGGGGTTTTTATTGGAGCCCGCGCTACTCGTCAGCGCCGTCAGCCCCGTGCCATCGGTGCGGATCGCGTAGATCTGGGCACTCTCGGCCTCGCCGCGTGCAAAGACAATCGCCTTGCCATCAAGCGCGAAAACAGGATTGAAGTCGCGCAGGGCTCCGTTCGTGGTGATGCGTGCCACGCCACTGCCCTCCGCGTTCATCGTGTAGATTTGCGGAGCGCCCCCGGTATCGCGGCTGCTCTCGAAGACAAGCTTCTTGCCATCGGACGAAAACGACGGCCCTGAGTCCGACCAAGGGCCGATCGTCAGCCGCGTGGGGTTGCTGCCATCGCTGTTCATCACATAGAGCTGCCCCTCGCCGCCATCACGGGTGCTGGCAAAGGCAATTTTCTTGCCATCGGCGGAGAACGCGGGGCGATAGTCGTGCCAGTCGCCATTCGTGAGACGGCTGACGGTCTTACCATCGGCCGTCGTTAGATAGAGCTGGTAGCGCCCCATGCTATTATTCACAAAGACAACCTGCCCCGTCAGCGCACTACTCGCCCCGGAGCCACCCGAGCCACCGCTGCCCCAGAGCCCGCCGATACCGGGCTGAAGGCCACTGCCACACCCCGTAAAAAACGCCGCTCCCAGAACGGTAAGAACCATGTAGTTAAAAAATTGCCAACGTTTCATTGTTTGATCACCTTAAAGAAATCTATATCCTCTCCGCTTAGTATCAAGAAGCATACCAAAAGAGCTAATTCTCAAAAAATCTAGCGCAGGGATTGTGGCGCTCTCTGTGGAAAAAGCTCCTATGCAACTTCACTTACTAGGAAAGACAGGCCTCTCGGTCTCAGCACTGGGCTTTGGAGCCGCACCACTGGGTGGGCCGTACGGGCAAGTCACACAGGGCGAGGCGACGCAAGCCGTGCGTGTGGCGCTGGAGCTAGGCATCAATTTCTTCGACACGAGCCCCTGGTACCAGGCCTCCGAGGAAGTTCTCGGGAACGCACTAAGCGGTGTCCCGCGCG
>NZ_JAYUPA010000378.1:0-1817 GCF_043760365.1 Armatimonas sp. | reverse complement strand
GTAATCGCGGCTGTCAGGCTCGTCTTGCCATGATCCACGTGTCCGATCGTGCCCACGTTTACGTGAGGCTTTGATCGCTCAAACTTTGCCTTACCCATGCTACATCCTCAAGCCGTGCGCAACCCGCACGCGTCGTATTTTGTTGTGAAGGTGGCCGGAGGACGCTGGACGCAGAGAGCTGCATCAGACCGTCACGGCTAACCAATCGGGAGTTAAAATTCAAACACTTTCTTAGGGAAAGTGCCCGTCCAGCTTATCATAGCCCTTAGCGGGCCGCAATAGTCTCAGTAGAGAATTTCTAAGACAATCTTTCCTACGCCTGCCAGCCGATATCGCGACGCACGGCGGCCCCCTTAAAATGGATCAAATCCACTCCAGCATAGGCACGCTTCTGCGCCTCGATAAAAGTCTCCCCCGTCGCCGTAACGGCGAGGACACGTCCGCCGCTCGTGACAAGCTGCCCGCTTTCATCCCGCTGGGTTCCGGCATGAAAAACCTCCAACGCATCGAGCTTACGAGCCCCATCCAACCCCTTGATGGGCACACCCGTCGGATAGCTCCCCGGATACCCCTCCGAGGCCATCACGACCGTCACCGCAGCACGCTGGCTAAAGACCACAGGGACTTTATCCAGTTCCACTTCCACTACCGCGCGGCAGATATCAACCAGATCCGTCTCCAGTAGCATCAGCGCGACCTGCGCCTCGGGGTCGCCGAAGCGGCAGTTGAACTCGATACAATACGGCCCCTTCTCGGTAAGCATCACTCCCGCATAGAGCACACCTCGGTAGGGAATCCCCGTCGCCCGAATCGCCGCCACCGTGGGTTCGATAATGCGCCGCGTCACCTCGTCCACCACACTCTGCGGCGCGATACGCACGGGAGCATAGGCACCCATCCCGCCGGTGTTGGCTCCGGTATCCCCTTCCCCAATACGCTTGTGATCCTGAATCGCAATCATAGGCCGGACAGTCTCCCCATCCACAAAGGCCAAGATACTTGCCTCCGGCCCACGCAGACACTCCTCGATCACCACACGCTCGCCGCTTGCTCCAAAGATCCGCTCCTCCATCATCTGACGAATCGCAGTCTCGGCCTCAGCGTAGTCTTGTGCAACCACCACGCCCTTGCCGGCTGCCTCGCCATCAGCCTTGACCACGATCGGATAGTCAGCCCTACGTAAATAGACGCGTGCCTTCGCCGGATCATCAAACACCTCAAAATCTGCCGTGGGAACCCCTGCCTGACGCATCAGGCGCTTGGAGAAAACCTTACTGCCTTCTAGCTGTGCAGGCTCGCGGCTCGGCCCAAAGATCCGCAACCCCCGCGCCTCAAAAACATCAACGATCCCCGCAATCAGTGGCTTCTCGGGACCGACAATTGTCAGGTCAATACTCTGGTGCTCCACAAATACCCGCAGTGCCTCAATATCCATGACATCAATGGCGATATTCTCCGCCACCTCCGCCGTCCCCGCGTTACCCGGCGCACAAAAAATCTTACGCACCTGTGGGCTCTGCGCCAGCTTCCAGCAGATCGCGTGCTCGCGCCCCCCACCCCCAATAACTAAGATTTTCATGATTCCAATCCCCCTAAAAATCCGGCCCGTCTGTATTCTGAGCAAGATTGGCAAAACAAGCAAACTTGGGTAAAAATGCCAGTTTCACGGTGCCCGTCGGGCCATTTCTTTGCTTGGCAATAATTACCTCAGCCTCCTCGCCCTCATACTCGCCCCCTTCTTGCTCCGCTTTTTCCTCCGCATCCTGGGAAACCGCATCCTTGCGCGCATAGTACGAGGGCCGGTAGATAAACGCAAC
>NZ_JAYUPA010000377.1:0-5079 GCF_043760365.1 Armatimonas sp. | reverse complement strand
CCCCACTCGCATCCAAGTTAAGCGGCATCCACTGAGCGAGTACCCCGGCACTGCGAATGGCACCGGCCATTGCCTCGCCGATGCGCTCCTCGTGGGCTTCGGTGAAAGCAAGAATAGCACTACCACTACCAGAGAGAGCGGCTCCGTAGGCCCCGGCAGCGAGTGCCGCCTCGACGGCGGCACGGAAACCGGGGATGAGTTTCTCACGGTAAGGCTGGTGAAGGCGATCGTCCATTCCCACACGCAGCAGCTCCCAGCGGCGGGAGAGAAGTGCCGTCATGAGCACCGCAACCCGTCCCAGATTAGCGACAGTCTCCGCGCGGGTCCAGGATTCTGGCAGAGCGGCGCGTGCGTGCTCGGTGGGAAGAATCAGCTCCGGGATGCAGACAACGGCCTTTAATCCCTCCGGCGCGGGCACGGAAACGCGCGTAATCGTGCCATCGGGCTCGCGCACGGCAATCTGGAAGCCGCCGAAGAGTGCAGGCGCGACATTGTCCGGGTGACCCTCAATCTCCAGCGCAAGTGCAAGAATCTCCTCGCGATCCAGCGGGTTCCCCAGCAGCGCATTGCCGCCCAGCAAGCCGCCCACAACCGCAGTGGAGCTACTTCCTAAACCACGGGAGAAGGGAATATTGGCCTCGGTCTGCACAAAAAGCTTCGGGCGCTGCTTGCCCAGCTTTTCGTAGAGGCGACTGAGTGCAAGATGGGCCAGGCTGTCCTCCCCCAACACCAGGGTGCGTGGCCGTAGCACGGGCGAGGCGCTGGCCGTGAGCACATCGAAGTAGAAGACATTGTGCAGATCCAGCGCAACCCCAATGGTATCAAAGCCGGGGCCGATATTGGCCGAGGTTGCAGGAACACGAACCGAAATAGAGTTACTCAAGGTGTTTTCTCAGGTAGTTTTCATAGAGTAGGCAGCGCAGGCGTGCCTCGGAGGCGCTCTCCCCTGCCAGCACACCCGCAGCGCGCAGACGGAAAAAGGCTTCCCCAGAGGGAGCCTTGCCTCCCAATACCAGCAAAATGGCTTCACGAAGAAGGGGTTCCTGGCTCAAGGAGAAGAGGAGCCGCTCCAGGTGATCGTCGAAGACGTGGGTTGTCTCTAGCGTACCACCTGCGGTCAGCACTTCCAAACCCCGACGTGTCAGATACGGGTGCCCACTCAGAAGCGCATACAGCACGGCGGTTGCATCACTCTGGTAGCGCCTGGCAAGCTGCTCAACCTCGCTTTGGGTAAAGTCCGTGAGGAGCAGACGCACCCCCACATTAAACGGCGACTGATTGGGATCCGTAATAAAGAGATGCGCCTCGGTGGCATAGGCAATCGCCACGCTCAAACGGCTCCACGGCCCCTCGGGATCGAGCGTGCGGCGGTTGTGCCAAGAGCGCAGGAGCCCGAAGACCTCGCTCCCAAAGCTCAGAGGAAACAGCCGGTCGGCCTCATCCAAGCCCCAGACCAGCGGGCGCTCACTGACAGCAAAAATAACCCGTCGCAGATAACGCTCTAAGTTCGCCGCCCCCGAACGGCTTGCACTCCAGTGGCTCTCGGGGAGGGTGTCGAGGTCGAGCTGCTCACAGAGGCTCTCCGCCATTGCCCGGTAGAGGCTCTCCGCCGAAGCGAGAACATCACTGCCCAAGCTCTGAAAATCCAGAATCACCACTTGTGCGCCACGCTGGCGTGCCGCTTGCAAGCCACGAGCGAGGAGGCTCGTCTTCCCTACCTGCCGTGCGCCTTTCAGTAGCACAATAGCCGACTGTGCCTGCAATGCTGCATGAAACTGCCCGTCTACAGAGCGCACCACGTAGTGCTCCGAGGTGAGAGGGACGGCGCCACCGGGGGTTGTATTGCCTTCCCCTCTTCGCGCGGTAGCGAAGGCGAGGGGAAGAGGGTCGGTGAGTCCCCACACGCGCATGCGCTCCCCGTGCTTGGTGTCGCGCTCACCCACAAACCTAAGCCGCTCTTTCCAGGCATCGTGCTCTCTCACCAGGGCAAAGGCGGCATCGGAGAGAAGGATCTGGCCCGCATCGGCAAGGTCCATAATGCGCTTGGCAGTGTTGATACCACCTCCCGTGACGCTTACCGCGCCGTTAATATCACTGACGCGTGTCACCGGGCCGACATGAATCCCCATGCGCAGCGGAAGCCCTGCGGCCTTCTCTCTCACCTCACAAGCACAGATCAGTGGTGCCAGCGCGTAACGTAAAAAGACAAGTGCCACGCCATCGCCCGTCGCGATTGGAATAAGTTCCCCCGCCTGCTCCGCACTCTGAAAGGCTTTCGTACCTCGAACACACGCCAGCAGCTCGGTGACACGCGCGGCCTGCGCCTCCTGCGAGAGCAGTGAGTAGCCCACCAGATCGAGAAAGAGAACGTGGCCTGTCTCTGTCAGGTTGGCCGTCACGACGGCCCTCGTCGCTTGACACGCCGCTCCTGCCAAAGACGAAGAATCGCACGGGCGAGGCGCTCATGATCGTGGCGGACAAGCTGCGCTTCAAAGAGGAACTTGCCAGCGATAGGCCGGTAGCCCATGTCTTTAATGGCCTCAATATCCGCAAAAACAATCTCAGCCCCCGTCTTAGCGTAGCGCTCCATCGCCTCCAAAGACGGACGTGCCGTGTTCACTAACACATAGTCCACGATCTTACGGCCTACAGGCAGAGGGAGCAGATGCCTCTCAATAGCAGCCAGATGCTGAGAGGCCGTAAAACCATCGGTCTCACCAGGCTGGGTCATGACATTGCAGATATAGACACGCAGCGCACGGCTTTTGGCAAGCTCCTCCGCAATAGGGCGCACCAGCAAGTTCGGGATCACCGACGTAAACACGCTGCCGGGACCGAGCACCACAATATCGGCATCGCGGATGGCTTCGAGAACGGCCTGTGGAGGAGTCGGCGCTTCCGGGCAGAGCATAATCTGATCAATCGCACTCGGATCCTTGACGATCTTGGTCTCCCCTGTCACTTCCCGGCCATCGGCAAGCTTCCCCACAAGAACGACAGACTCCACGGTAGAGGGCAGTACACGGCCACGAATTGCCAGGATCTCACTGGTCTTCTCTACCGCCTTTTCAAAATCCCCCGTAATCTGCATCATCGCCGCAATGAGAAGATTGCCAAAACTATGACCGCTCAGACCGTCTTTTGTATCTCGGGTCTCAAAGCGAAACTGAAAAAGCTGCTGCATCAGCGGCTCCGCATCGGCGAGCGCCACTAAACAGTTTCGGATGTCCCCCGGTGGCGGCATTCCTCCAAGCTGCTGCTGAAGCAAGCCCGACGAGCCACCGTCATCGGTCATGGTCACCACGGCCGTTAAATTCGAGGAGTATTGTTTCAGGCCGCGTAAGAGAGTAGAGAGGCCCGTCCCCCCCCCAATCACCACGATCCGCGCCCCTTGATTGAGCGAGCGTTTCCGCTGAATCACCTCAGGCAGACTCTCCAAGTGCTCAGGCGAAATCACCCCAACAATACTGCGATTCACCGCGATCAAGGCGCTGAGAATCAGCAAGAGGCCCAACAAAATCAGCGCCAGCCCCACCGGCAGATAGAAGCGCATGTCGGCGATATCCACATGGAGAAGCTGGTTGATCCGGTGATCGAGCCAGTCGTAGTAGTCCGTGTTGCGGATATTGATGAGAAGCGCCACCCCGATCACAACCGGCAAGAGCCCGATGGGGATCAGCAAAAGATAGCGCTTGACCTTCAGACCAGGTGCCAGCCACTTGGCACCACTGACGACTATCTGCTGCGGAGTGGAGAGCGGAGTGGCCACGCTTAGCGCCTCTCCACATCGCGGTGCTGGGTGAGCACTCTATAGCCCAGGGCTTTCAAGAACACCGAGAGCTTCTCCGAGATCATCACGGAACGGTGCTTGCCACCCGTGCAGCCAATGCCAATGGTTAAGTAGGCCTTTCCCTCCGCAATATAGTGCGGGAGCGACCAGCCCACCAGATCATAGAGCCGCTCCAGAAACGCCCCCGTTCTTTCATCCGCCTCCACAAATGTCCGGACTTCCTCGTCACGCCCGTCTTTTTCTCGGAGTGCTTGATTGTAGTAAGGATTGCGCAAAAAACGCACGTCAAATAATAAATCCGCATCCAGAGGTGTCCCGTGCTTGAAGCCAAACGAAGCCACTGTCACCGTGATGGGCTGCTGCTGGTGCTCGGGCGCGGCGAAGCGCTCGCGCAGAAACGCCTGGAGCTCGGGCATGCTCATGCCCGATGTGTCAATCACAAGATCGGCCTGCTCCTTGAGAGAGGTTAACCGTGCTCGCTCCAGAGCAATCGCGGGGAGAATCCCGCCCGCCTCAAAGAAAAAAGGATGGGGACGGCGGGTTTCCTTGAAGCGCCGGATCAGGGTCTCGTCACTGGAGTCCAGAAAGACAAGAGTGGGCGCGGCGGACAGAGAGAGAATTCCGGCGGGGAGCGCCTCAAACTCCCCGGAGCGCACATCGTTCACAATGCAGAGCGGCTCGTCCTTGGGCATTCCCGAAAGCAAAGACGAAAACAGGCGCGGGGGGATATTCTCCACGACCTGCCAGCCCATGTCCTCAAAACTGCGCGCCGCCGTCTGCTTGCCCGCCCCACTCATTCCTGTCAGCACCACCACGGGAGTCATGTGCGCTTAGTCCTTATCCTTGGGAATCAGCAAGTCCAGCACCCCGGAGATAGACGAGAGCGCGATCGAGCCATAGAGCGCGGGCAGAAATCCCTGCACCGAGAGCCCCAGCCCTACCGACCCGGCGATCCAGAAGAGAAGCGCATTGACCACGAAGCGCATCAGGCCCATTGTCAGGCAGTTCAGAGGCGCGGCCAGCAAGCGCAGGAGCGGCCCCACAAAGGCATTGACCAGAGTTACCACGGCGATGGCAAAAAACGCCCCGACCGCCCCATCCAGTACCAGCCCCCGCTTGCCCCCCAGAAACGGTGCCAGCGGCTGAACATAGCTCCAGGAAAACACGGTCAGGTAGAGCGCCACGGCCCCCACGATCCAGCGAACAATCCAGTTCATTTCTTCAATTTTCTCCCTTGGGCATTATACCGGGGACGAACCGCCCCTAGAGACTTCGCTGATCAGGCCGTC
>NZ_JAYUPA010000376.1:0-5080 GCF_043760365.1 Armatimonas sp. | reverse complement strand
GTCACCAGCGCCCGCGTCTCATCCTTGGTGACATCCAGGCTCACCACTTCGGAGACGTATTGCTGGCCATCCAGGATCACGGAGGGAATCTGCCACTCCTTCAAGAGTTTCCCGCTGACGATATCCCAGAGCTGTAGCCTCCCGTACGGCTCATCATCCACCGTACCGTCGGCACTCCGGAGCGCTTTTACCCCCATTCCACCTACCAGTAAGCGTCGGCTGTCTTTCATCCAGTGGAGCAAGCCCGCGCACGGCAGCTCGCGCGTCGTCCGGCCTGTGTCGCTCTCCCAGATACGAACCTGCCCTCCGCCACTGGTGGCCACCCAGCGGCCATCGAGTGAGACCTGAGCCGAGAGCATCTCCGTGTGGGCCTTCGGAGGCATCATCGTCAGCGGCCCCACAGGAAGCTGCGGAGCAAGCACGGCGGGTTTAGGCTTTGGTTTTCCCGTCTGGGGTAAGCCCGCGTGCCCACTCAGCACAAGGCCCATCCCAACAGCAAGAGCGATCAGTGTCTTTTTCATATTTGATTATTGCCTAAGATCGGATTGTCAGAAAGACCATGTCGGTGGCCCAGCCCTCGACAGTGATGGGCTGCTGCTCTGAGCGTGCGGGCAATACCTCGATCCCACGTGCGCCTCGATTAAGCTCGCGCTTGAGCTGTGCCAGAAGCTCCGCCGCGATACTCGTGCCTGCGCCACTCAGGGCAGAAAAATCCCCGTTGGCTCCCTCCAGCACCTCGAGATTAATGGGAACCGTGGTAACAATGGCCTTCACCGCCTCGCTACCTGCTGGCCCGGTTACCCGCAGGCGAAACAGATTCGGTGCAGGCAGACGGATCGTCTCTCCGGCACGTAGCTTGTTTTCTCTGGCGTACTTGTTGGGATAGAGCACCGTCACCTTACCTGCCGGGTCCACATCGAGCAGATACAAGTAGCAGTCCTGGCTGGCGCGTGCGGTGAAGCCGATGGTGTCGCCGATCTTGACAGTATCAAAGTCACGGCCATTGACTTGAAGATCAATATCAATCTTGGACTTTGGGTTCTCTAGGTGCACAAGCTGATTCACCGTTGCCATGTTCTCCAGAACCTGTCCCACTTTAGGAAATAGCGCATCTAGGTCGCTGCCAGAGATAGTGGGAAGCTGCTGCTGATTGCGAAACACTTTAATCGCGATGTCCTTGCCCGGAAGAAGTTCAAGCTCAGCCTCGTGCGGCGCTTTTGCATCCACGACCTCGGCGAACTTCAGAGCGTTGATGCGGCTTGTCAGCGATGTGCGCAAAGAGGGATTTCCTAAAATCGCTACCCGCAGCTTTGGCGTTTCGAGAAAATGAAAGGCCTCACGGAGTGGCTCGCCTTCGGCCACCATGCCGGAGAGAAGCGCACAGGTGGCCTGACGGGCATCGTGCTGGCTGAGCCGAAGGGTCGCCCCACTCTGGCTGTGGTAGATGCTCCCGCGTGTCAGCTCCACCCCCACAGGTGCTTCGATAACCACCGTTTTCCCCTGCACCCCCTTAACCTTCGCTGTCCAGGTCGTCCACGGAGCGGTGGGGGCTGGCTCTGTTGCCACCGCCCCACCCCCCAGTGCTAACCGCTGCACCCCTTCTCCCTCCAGCTGCGGAACCTGGTCGAACTTCATTTTCTGTAGGGTCAGGGCGACTTCTTTGTGGATGTCCTGGTAGGTTGCATTGGCAGGCTTAGTGTAGGCCGCTCGCAGAAACGAGAAGGTGAGTGCGCCCATATACGGGTTGATGGGCTGGTCCCCACAGTACTTTCCCTTTGCCTTGCGCTGTGCCAGAAAGGCATCCACTTTCGCTTTGTCCGAAGCATCAAGAAGAACAGTGGAATCGGACGACGTTTGATCAGAGCGGCATCCGGTGAGCAAAACGGTGGTCTCTCCATCAGGCTTCAGGTCATCGGCTCCTGCTCGTGTGGAGCTTGCCACGGGAGGCATGTTCTTGATCGTCACTTCCAGAGAGCGTGACTGATCACTCCCCCGAAGGCCGGTGCCACTGTGGCACGAGTCGAGCATCACAAATACATTCTTGGTACGGAGCTGTCCAACCCATTTTCCAAGATCATCATCCGTGACATAGGAACCAACAGTATTACTGAAATCGTACGGGCACAGGGCTTCGTCCTTACCATCTTGTTCATCGCCATTCGTATCGGGCACCTGCGTGCCATGACCGGAGTAGTAAAACACCACCAGATCGCCGGGAGCTGCCTTCTGAATCAGATGCTCGCGAAAAGCGCGCTCAATACCTGCACGTGATGCCGCCGACTTTTCCAGGCTCAGAATATTTTCGGGCTTGAAGTTGTAGACATCTTCGAACGCTTTACGCATTAAGGGAAGGTCATTCATTGGCCCGCTGAGCCAGTTGTCGCGCAGCACACTTTTCATCTCCGTCACCCCAATAAACAGCGCATATTTTTCAGCATATGCTCTGTTTGGCAGTGTAACGAGAAGCAGTAAGAGAATTAGTAAAATTCCCCAATATCTCTTCCTGAAATATTTATGCATCATGCCTCCCAGTTTAGCATGCCTTCGTTACGACAGCGTTACAGAGGATGAAGGTAAAGGCTAATCCGGAAGTGTATCGAGAAATGACTTAAACTCGGCGAGGCGCTGGAGAATATCGCCCGACGGTCCGCCATTCTCGGAGGTCCAGACTTGTTTTGCCCACTGATTCAGCTCACGCATGCCCACCCAGCGAATGTAGGCACTCTCGGCACGCTCGGCGGCTTTCTGAGAGAGTCCACCCAAGTTATAGAGGAACGCGGCTTGGGCATTCACCGCCGCACGGGCCGCGATAATCTTCTCGACAGTGGCAGTGGAGAGCTGCTGGGTTCCTGCATGGCGGTAGAACAGTGCCGCCCACTCACCCTCACCCTGGAGCACCACCCGCTGCGCTGCGCTATCATGCCGGGTGGGCATCAGCCCTAGAATGAAAAGAACGCCCAGCAACCGCCGTAAGATCTGGCTCTCCGAATCGCTGGCCTTACTGGGGGTGGTGACGAGCTTACCGAGCTGCTCCAGTGCCGCAAAATGCACCTCCAGCCGCTCCCGATCCCGTGCCACAGACGCCTGCGCTAGGTGCTCCGCATGCTCCTCAAGATGCTTTCTTGCCAGCGGATCTAGCACCCCCAGCTTCAGCGCGGTCTCAGGATGCACCAGCACTCCGCCCAGCCGCCGCACCAGGAGAGCACCAAAGGCCAACATCCCAAAATAGCCAAACGTGTAGACGGTCCCCACGATCCCGGAGATTCCAACTGTCAGGATAAGCACCAGTGCTTCAAGCCGCGCGGTCTGGAGTTTCTTCACAAACTCCACAATAAAAATGGCCTTTCGATTCTCACGGTCCAGCGTGATGCGATCCCGATCCCGGTGGATACGCTCTTTGACGCGCCGCACCAGCCCCGAGGAACCTTTGCCATCCGCAAGCTTGCGGGAGCTGCCCCCCGCCCCCGTCCACAAGTTACGAATCGCCTCTTCCCCGGTGAAGAACGGCAGGATCGGCCCGGCAGCATACTGCCCCAGCTTCCAGTGCCGGTCGTGCTTGGCGCGTAGCTCGGCGTTGTTGAGCACTTCGTAGGCGAGGTTGACCTGCACCTGGGCATCGTGCGAGCCGCCCCGGTCGGGGTGCGCACGCCGCGAGGCTTGCTTGAATGCCGCTCGAATCTCGCTCTCCGAGGCTCCCAGAGCGACACCCAGCACCTCGTAGCAGTTAAATTTTGTCCAGGACTTAACAGTCATACCGTAGTCTTGCAGGGACGGTTCGGCACAATCCCCCCCAGCCCCTCCTTTTACTTATCGGCAGACAGGATCTATTTTTACAATCCCCCCAAGAGAGATCGCACAGACAGGACTTTCTGACTGTCAAGGCGAAACGTAGCCTCATGACTCCGCTTTTATCTCTCCTCTCGCTAGGAACCCTTCTTTGTGGGCTATCACCTCGTGCAGTGACGCTGCCAATTCCCCCTATTGCCCAGACGGTCACGCAAGAAAAAGTCACCTCCCCCCAAGCCTTTTTTGGGTTTGAGATCGGTGCCGACTACCGCCTGGCGAACTACACAAAGCTCGCCGCGTACTGGCACCAACTAGACAAGGAGTCAGAGCGAGTAGTCGTCCAGGAAATCGGCAAGACTGCTGAGGGCCGACCGCAGCTCATGGCCATCGTGACCTCCCCCGCCAACCACAAGAAGCTAGCGCTCTACAAAGAAATCTCCGCGCGGCTGGCGCGGGCAGAGGGTCTGACGGAGGCGGAGGCAAAGAAACTGGCGGCGACCGGCAAAGCGATTGTCTGGATAGACGGCGGCCTGCATGCCACGGAAGTGCTCGGCTCCCACCAGCTCATCGAGACCGCCTACGAGCTGACGCGCTCCAACGACCCGGAGGTGCGGCGCTTTCTGGATGACTGCATTATCCTACTGGTGCACGCAAACCCGGATGGCATGGAGCTGGTCTCCGACTGGTACATGCGCAACCCCGACGAAAAAAAGCGCAGCTTCGATATCCCACGTCTCTACCAGAAGTACATCGGGCACGATAACAACCGGGACTTCTACATGGGAGCCCAGGCGGAGACCCAGAACATGCTCCGTATCCAGTACGACCAGTGGTTCCCCCAGATTGTCTACAATCACCACCAGACCGGCCCGGCGGGCGCAGTGCTCTTCGCCCCGCCGTTCCGCGCTCCGCACAACCACCACTTCGACCCGCTGGTTGTCACGGGAATAGATCTCGTGGGGACATCCATGCACAATCGCTTCGTGCTGGAGGACAAGCCCGGCGCAGTGCGGCGCACTCAGGCCAGCTACCAGACCTGGTGGAACGGCGGCCTGCGCACCACAACCTACTTCCACAATATGATCGGTCTGCTCACCGAGACAATCGGAAACCCAACCCCCATTGATATCCCGTTTATACCGGACAAGCTCGTGCCACAAGAGGACTATATCTACCCGATCACTCCCCAAAAGTGGCACTTCCGTCAGTCTATAGACTACTCCCTCACCGCAAACTTTGCCGTGCTCGATATCGCCTCGCGCCACCGGGAGCAGTTCCTCTACAATATCTACAA
>NZ_JAYUPA010000375.1:0-1819 GCF_043760365.1 Armatimonas sp. | reverse complement strand
CCAACCCTGTCACCCCGTAGACGATCAGGCCCGATTCCCCGTTGGTGCTAGTAATGGTAATCTTGCCGCTACCAGGAACCGTCAGGCTCCGCAGACCGGGCGCGACGGTGCGGACGCTCGGATCAGAAAGGGCTGAGGAATCATCGGTGGCGGAGATATTCATGCCATAGATCAGCGCCGTCTCTTTCCCCTGAACCGTCACCGTGCCCACTTTTGTACCGCGTTCGGTTTTATGCGTGGCCGCGACAATCACGCGCAGCTCGCTCCCTGGCAGCTCCAGCGTGAGCGAGAGCGGCGCAGGCTCGGTGAGCTTTCCGGCAAGTAGCACAGAATGCAGACAGTAGAGAACCCCATCACTCAGACGCGTCTCGCGGCTCTTTCCCGGCAAGAGCGCCACGACTCCCGCGCGAGGCTTCATCGGCTGGTCTTTTGTATAGCTCCAGAGGCGCGTGAAGATCTCGCCCGCGTCCCATTCTGGTTTGGTTGTGCCCCCGTTCCAGAAGTGCTCCGCCGCCAGCACCATCGCCACAAACTGCCGCCGCTCCGGGCCGTCGAGCACCTCGGCTTTCGACTCGTAGCCGCACCAGGTCGTTTGTAAGCCACCCCACGCCCCGGCTTCGGTGGCCGCTTTCGCAAAGCTCACCACGTTGCCGGGATTGAACCAGGTGCAGGCTACGACTTTGGCGAAACCCGCCTCGCGCAGTGTCTTTAGCGACGGGAACTTCTCATGTGCTCCGTACTGCCAGTCGAACATCACGATATCTTTAGGCAGGTTGTCACGAAGCGCTTTCGCATCGGCGACGCTCGGGGCGGTGCCAAAGCACGGCGCGACTTCCGAGGGATGCAGCGCCATATCGGCCCACATCCACATTTCTTTCTCACGCTTGCGATGAAAAGCGTGCCAGTGCTTGGCGTTGCTCACAAAAAGCTCTGAAAACGTGCGCGGAGCTGAGCGGAAGGGGAAGCGACCGCGCATGGTCACTTCATCGAGCCCGGCATGGAACGCAGGGGCTCCGAACAAGTCATCGGCCTCCGCGACCAGGCGCTCCAGATACCCGACGGCGGCGGGATTGGAGATATTCACGGCGTAGGGTAGCTCGGGGTCCTCGGCAAACGCCCGGTTCTGCGGCTTGTTGAAGAGCCACTCCATGTGTCCGTAGCTCTGAACGAGCGGCGTTAGTGTGACTCCGTGCGCCTTTGCAAACGCCACCTCCTCTTTGATTGCCGCCTTGGTACCACCCCAGCTTGGAGCCACCGACGGATCGCTCTCCCACTTGAGCTGCTCGCACTGAATGACTAAGTGGTTGAGCTTAAAGGGCGAGTAGAGCCTGGAAATGAGCTTTTTCTGAAAGGGCAGCGCGTTTTGCCCGTGGAAGAGATGCACACCCCGGAAGGCAAGGGTCGGCCAGTCCTCGATCTCCACGGCGTGAACAACTTGTCCCCGCACATCGGTATCTAAAAGCTGCAGCAGAGTCTGTGCCGCCCAGAGCGTCCCTGCTTCGTCGCTGCCCACAAGCTGGATACGGTCTTTTCGAACGGAGATGCTGTAGGACTCTGGCTTGCTCCCTAGCCCACTTCCTAGCCCCCGTCCGACGGGGGAATCTATTCGGTGGGGAATTTCCCCTTGCAGGAGTGTTAGTGCTCGCTCGGCTCCGGGGCCGCTAACTTCGAGCTTCGTCTTGCTCGTCAAGCGCACAGGCGGGCCTGTCACCATCAGCTTTTTGGGCGTTGGGATCACCAGCGGCATTCGTGCCACAAGCGGTACAAATGCACTTCCACTCAACCTCCCCCTTCCTCCCGTTATCGGGAGGCGAGGGGG
>NZ_JAYUPA010000374.1:0-1819 GCF_043760365.1 Armatimonas sp. | reverse complement strand
GAGATTTTCTAGGATTGCATGGGGAGAGGAAAATCGGTGCTGAGGCAGATATTAGTATTGAAATTTTCATATCGAAAGATCAAAAAAAGATAAATGATGCATTCTCAAGATATTTTGGCAGTGAACCTATTTACTCCGATAGATCCTTTTCAGGAAAAAAGTTTTGAGAGAAAATGTATATTGATATTCTTGAGGGTGAAACACATTCTTTTCGACGGATTGTCGTAAGAGACGGTCAGGCAGTAATTGCGATTACTATGACGGCAAAACCGATGATCGTAGAGGGTAAGGCTTTGAGGCTACCTGATAATACTGTTCGTACTTATAGATTATATGCGGATGATACATCTTTGATTGAGAAATTAATGGTTCGCATGCTTGATCGTTTGACCGTACTAGGGTTGACCAGTAAGCCTATATCCTCTGCATCCGAAGCGGCTCGCAAGTATGTGGCAGCGAAACAGAAGAATCCGCCGAAAGTTCGTATTTTTGAGAAGGGCGTAGAGCAGGGGATCACACGATGAATCAGTGTCCGGCTGTGCTACAATAGCCCGATAATAAATGCTTGATACGCCTTCCATCGCTTCCGTCTCCGATTTGACCGTGCGCTACGGTGCCAAGACCGTTCTGGAGCAGTTCTCTCTGGAGATTCCCGAGGGCTGTGTGGGGCTACTTGGGCCAAACGGGGCGGGCAAGACGACCCTAATCAAGACGCTGCTGGGGTTTGTGGCTCCCGCGTCGGGGCGGGCACAGGTGCTGGGGCTGGATGTCGCGACTCAGGGCAAGAGCATTCGGCAGAAGATCGGGCTGATGCCGGAGCAGGACTGCCATATTCCGGGAATGAACGCCGTGACATTTGTGGCCTACGCCGGGGAGCTCGCCGGGATGCCGCCCGAGCAGGCGATGCGCCGGGCGCATGAGGTGCTGGAGTGGTGTAGCCTTGGGGAGGCGCGCTACCGCAATGTCGAGACCTACTCCACGGGCATGCGCCAGCGGGTGAAACTCGCCCAGGCACTGGTACACGGCCCAAGGCTCCTCTTCTTAGACGAACCCACTAACGGACTGGACCCGGCGGGCCGCGACGAGATGCTGGAGCTGGTGCGCGATGTGAGCCATGGTAAGGGGCTCTCGGTGGTGGTTTCGTCGCACTTATTGCCCGATATTGAGAAAACCTGCGACTCCGTGGTGGTGATGCGGCGCGGTGAAGTGGTGAAGCAAGGACCGATTGCCGCGCTCAAGCAGACCAAGGGAGTCCAGTTCGATGTGGAGCTACGTCTCTTCTCCGATGGTTTTGTGAGCGCGATGGGCGCACGCGGCGCGAGCCTGGTGCATCAGCTCGGGAGCTCCTGCCGCTTTGATCTACCGGAGACGGAGACGCACCCCCACCGGCTGATCTTCGATGCCGCGATTGTCTCCGGTGCGCAGGTGCGCGGCTTCCGTCCTGCGGAGCGTAGCCTTGAGGATGTCTTTATGGAGGCCGTTTCCGAATGAGCACTGAGAACCCGGTAAGCCCAGCGAACCCGGTGAGCACGCCGCGCCTGATTGCGGATCGTACTTACCGAAACTACGACGGCCCCCTGCGCACGGTGCGCGCGGGATGGTGGGTGATCGCACAGGCGGTGATTCGCACAAATATCAAGAAGGTCGGGTTCTGGATGCCCCTCCTGATGATTGTCCTGATCCACTTGTTTTTCGGGCTGTTTTTCTTTCTGAACCACAATGTTACCCGGGCTATTGGTGATATGGGCGGTGGCGGCGGGGGTGGCGGCGTAGGTGAACACTCCCTGGCCGCGCCCGAAACCGCGCCCACCCCCGCCAC